>JBCCBF010000174.1:0-5978 GCA_039814445.1 Pseudomonadota bacterium | reverse complement strand
GGCGCTGTTCAGGGCGGCTGGCCAGCCGGTTATGGGCCCAAAGCAGGGCCTCGCCGTCGATGTTTTCCTTCAAAATACCTTCACGCAACATCAGACCCAGATTTTTCCGGGCCCTACGCCAGGGCTCATCGGCTGATTTATAGATGATGTGGCGTAAATCATTGAGACGACCCGGCCGCTGGGGCTTGCTGGCGGCGATCCACTTCTCCCGGGACAAGCCACCCTTCCAAGCCCGGGTGGTGAAACCCAGGATCTCCACTTTCACGCTGCACCGTTCCAGGGTTCGGGCGAGGATATCGGCACTCATGGCGGCGATGGAAATCGGCCGGCCACGCATGGAGCCTGAATTATCGATCAGTAACGTCACGACCGTATCGCGGAATTCAGTTTCTTTCTCCTGCTTGTAAGACAGGGGCATTTGCGGGTTTACCACCACGCGGGATAGGCGCGCGCTGTCCAACATGCCTTCTTCTAGATCAAACTCCCACGCGCGGGTTTGCTTGGCCAGCAAGCGGCGTTGCAGGCGGTTGGCGAGACGGCCGATGACCCCTTGCAAATGGTTGAGTTGTTGGTCGAGCAACATGCGTAAGCGGGCGAGTTCTTCGGCATCACAGAGGTCAGCGGCCGGTACAATCTCATCGAAATCTTTGGTAAACGCGCGATACCCTTGATTGGCATGCTCGTGATCGGATCCGCCCTCAGGCCGTTGGCGAGGCTGGCCGGGCTCTTCCACCCCCATGCCATCATCCATATCGGGGTTTTCGTTGTCCTCTTGGGCCTCACCAACCTCGATTTCCTCGGCGTCCTGACCGCTGGCATCGGCCATGATGTCGTTGTCATCATCGCTTTGGCTGTCGCCGCGGCTTTGGTTGTCTTGTTGCTCTTCATCCTCATCGGGATTTTCGCCGTCGCTGTCATCATCTTGATCAGCGTCATTATCGTCGGAAAAATCAGTTTCCAGGCGATTGATCAGATTGCGTACGGCTTTACCATAGGCTTGTTGATCATCTAGCAAATTCCCCAAATCGCCCAACTGCTTGCCCGCCCGGGCTTCGACAAAGGGCCGCCATAAATCAACGGCTTGGGCAATCGTGCTGGGCGGTTGGTCGCCGGTGAACGCTTCTTTTGCCATCTGGTGTAAGGCTTCGGCGAGGGGCATGTCATCACGGTTTTTGCAATGCTCATAGCCCGCCTTGCGACAGCGTTCGATGGTGGCAGCAGTCAGGTTTGCCCGGGTCCCGACCATTTGCTGGGCGCCCAGGGATTCACACCGGGCTTGCTCCATGGCATCGAACACAGCGCGCGCGGTCTCACCACTTGGCATGGCAATTTGGTGGGCGGTTTGGTTGTGATGGCGGCGTCTTAAGGCGGCAGCGTCAGCGGTGCCGCGCACCAAGGCTGCCTCATCGGCACTTAAATCCTGGCTCGGCATCGCAATGCGTGCGCGACTTCCCCGCAAACTGGGCGTGTCTGCGGTAAACGCAACCTCAAGCTCCTGGTCCTGCGCCATGGCGCGGGTGGTGGCGGTGGTGGCGCGCTTGAATGTTTCGACCGGTTTTTCGTCTTGTTCGGCCATGCCTTTCCTCACACGGTTGCCCCGTGGGTTGCCGTCAAATTACCGCCTGTTAGTCACCGTACGGTCAATAACGTGCGCTGTTTCATTGCGCGCTCGGTGCCTGCACCCCGGTTTCGGGCAGCTCAATGCCAAAACACCGTTGGTAAAACTCGGCCACAATCGGGCGCTCAAGCTCATCGCATTTGTTCAAAAAGCTAACCCGGAAGGCAAACGCCAGATCACCGCCAAAGATTTCCGCATTCTCGGCCCAGGTGATGACCGTGCGCGGCGACATCACCGTCGATAGATCACCGATCATGAAGGCGTCGCGGGTTAAGCCGGCGAGACGCACCATGGCTTCGACTTGTTCACGGCCTTCAGCGGTATCATAGAATTGCGCTTTGGCAATCACGATATCGGCCTCAGCCTTGTGGGGCAGGTAGTTCAAGCTGGCGACAATGTTCCAGCGATCCATCTGGCCTTGGTTAATCGCCGGGTCCCATGATAAAGGCCCGTGGTATCACCCAGGCCCACCGTGTTGCTGGTGGCAAACACCCGGAAGGCGGGGTGGGGTTGGATCACGCTGTTTTGGTCCAGCAATGTAAGCTTGCCTTCGACCTCCAACACCCGCTGGATCACAAACATTACATCGGGCCGGCCCGCGTCATATTCATCGAACACCAAGGCACAGGGACGCTGCAAAGCCCAGGGTAATAAGCCCTCTTTATATTCGGTGACCTGTTGGCCATCGCGCAGCACGATGGCGTCCTTACCAATTAAATCAATACGGCTGATATGGCTGTCCAAATTGATCCGGATACATGGCCAGTTAAGCCGCGCGGCCACTTGCTCAATATGGGTGGATTTACCGGTGCCATGATAGCCCTGGATCAACACCCGGCGATTGCGGGCAAAACCCGCCAAGATCGCCATGGTGGTGTCGTGATCAAACAAATAGGTCTCATCGATGGTTGGCACGTAATCGCCCGGCTCGGCAAAGGCGGGGACTTCCATCTTTGTATCGAGGCCAAAGGTTTGGGCGACCGAGACTTTGATGTCCGGATGGGCGCTGGGGTCTAGGTTTCCGTTGGCGGCCATATCGCCATCAGCTAGGGCGGGTGCACTCATCAGATTATCTCAAATTTCGGTTACAAAAGAACAGGGTATATCACAGGCCAGTGGTGACAGCCTGGCCATTAAGGGGCGCTGCCAACTTGGTTTTCAACGCCACTAAAAAGGACCGTAACGGTCTCCTGGCAGCGCGTCCAGTCAGGTATCATCAAAATGGGTGGGTGTGCCTCAGGGTCAAGCATCCGCGGGGCTGGAGATCGAGGAATACGCATTCTTCAGCACGGTATAGGCATGGCTTATGGATTTGAACTTTTCCTCAGCCTCTTGATCGCCGCCATTTAAATCCGGGTGGTACTTCTTCACCAATTGCTTATAGCGCGCTTTGATGGCGTCAAAATCCACCGGTGGTTCCAGGTCCAACACGGCGAGGGCTTCGATTTCTGCTTTGGCCGCTCCATTATTGGCTTTTTGCTCGCGCCGCCATTGCTTTTGCCGTTCGGCACGCACAAACGGATCTTCGCCCACACCAAAATGGTTTTTCACCTTGGCGCGTAACTCATCTTCCATGGTCCCCTTGCTGCCCATGCGCCAGGTGGGGCGGTTCCAGGTGTGATCATTGCGCTGTTGGTTGTGAATGTCATGTTCCGACATGCCAGAGAAGTAATCCCAGCTTTTGTTATATTCCCGCACATGTTCAAGGCAGAACCAATAATAGCCGCTGGCGTCATCCACGGCGCTATCGCGTGACTTTGGCGCGCGATATTCGCCATATTCCCGGCAGCCAGGGGCGTCGCATCGGCGCTTGGGCGGCTGCTTGCTGGCGTTCATCCATTTGAACGAGGATTTATAGGGTCGTCTGGCCATAGCCCTTAAGTATGGAACGTTGACCCCTGTTGGGCAAGCGAGCTGGCCTGTTTAAATCACTGAAAATGTCAGGTTTTTCGCTTGACTTGGCGGTGTTGGCGCGCCTAGCGCATTAAGTGCTCGACTTGGCCTGGTCGGCCCGGGCGACCAGCAGTAAACCCAGGCTGATGGCGATAATCCCGATCCAATCGGTGGGGCTGAGTTGTTCGCCCAAGAGCCACACAGCACTGGCAATCCCCATCATCGGCACGCCTAAAAATGTGAGTGATGTGGTCGCCGCCGGGAGGGCGCGGCTTACGGTTACTGAGGCCCAATAACAAAAGGCAGTAGCAAGTGGACCATTATAGGCCAGGATGGCGATTGACTGAGCCGTCCAATTGATCGATTGATCCGCTTCAAGCCACAGGGCGAGAGGCAAGCCAATTAAACAAGCGACAAGGAATTGCCAGGGCATCAACTCAAGCGCTGAGGCATGCCAGCGATGGGATCGCACATGTAGGATTAACGCGGCCCAGCCAATCGCCGCTAACAACAACCAACCATGGCCAATCACGACCCCATGATTGGTCCAATCCAACGCCCAGGGTGCAAATAATAGCCCAAGTCCCGTGAGCCCTACGACCATGCCTAGTAACTTCACCACACTAACCGTCTCTTTGAGGACCAGAATGGCAAACGGCACCACCCAAAGCGGTGTGCTGTAGGCGACCATGGCAGAGCGGCCGGCATCCACGGTCATCAGGCCCAAATATATAAGGATTTGGAAGCCAGCCATCTGCACGATGCCGACTGAGAAGATCACCGGCAGATCTGCCCGCGCTGGCAGGCGTAATTTACCCAAGGCAGCGGTTAGGGCGATGAAACAGATCGCCCCCATCAGCATGCGGGAGGCAGCAAAGGTGATCGGCGGGATATCGGCCATGCCGATCTTCATAATCGGCCAATTCAGCCCCCAAATAATGATGATGCCCACAAACAGCGCCAGCGCGCGGCGATGGCTAATACCGGCGGTGGCATCATGGTCAGCCGGTGACGGATGCGGCGCTTCACCGCCATGGTTGGTGTTTTCTGCTTGCTCGCTTTGGGACATGATCCAATCTTATGGATGGCAGTCATGAGAATAGGCAAGCAGAGAAAATAGAGAGAGACGTTAGTGATGAGTGTGGGCCAAACAATGCGGGATAAACTGACCGCCGCTTTTGAACCGTCGCAGATGGAGTTGAAGGACGAGAGCCATAAGCATGAAGGGCATGCCGGTCATGATGGCCGTGGGGAATCTCATTTTCGGTTGCGTATGGTCTCTGATGCTTTTTCGGGTAAATCCCGGGTGGAACGCCAGCGCATGGTGCATCGGGTACTAAAAGAGGAATTGGCGGATCGGGTGCATGCACTTGCACTCACATTGAAGGCACCATCAGACGTTACATAGTAGTCTTTGCTTTATTTGCAAAACCGCATATTTCGCGCAAAAGTTGTAAATTAGAGGTTCTTACAACTTACCTCTTGCGTTCTTATTTGGTTCCCACAATAGTAATCATCAGCGGCGCTGTCCAGCGTTGTGTTCATGAAATGTTTTTCCATAAGGAATTTCTGATATGCCTGATGAATCCATGTCTCTACGCCATATTTTCAAGCCCAGACAAACTCCTATTGAGCGCGCTGCTTCCGCTGAGTTAGTGGGGCGGAATATCCGTGTGAATGGGCGCCGTACCAGCGCTCGGCTAGAGCCATCCATGTGGACTGCCTTCTACGATATTGCCCGGCGCGAAGGCCGAACCGTGGACGATATCGCTACAGAAATTGCCCGGCTGAAGGGACCTAAAACATCCCTAACGGCCGCCTTGCGCGTCTTTGTCATGGCCTATTATCGGGAGGCAGCGACCGAGGAAGGGCATCGGGATGCTGGCCATGGGATGCGTGATCTAACCGCCTTATGGACCGCCCAGAATTGTTGGGATGCGGCTTTACGTGATGTGTCACATATGGTCGCTGATGCCGCCTGATTTCACTGCTTGATCTCAAGACTTATCGCCCCATCAGGGATAACAACCGAATTCCTGATGGGGTCTATGACGAGGCATAGGTCAGCGTTGTTGTCACAATGCTGGTAAGAAAGTTGGGATTGACCTATCGTTAAGTGATTGAGGTAGCTGTTACGCGAGAAGTCTTTGCCGCGACGTGACGCTGCTATTCGTTAGGTAGGTATAATCAAACGTGACCACGGAACCGACTATTGATGTCGCTAGCTCATCCCATCAACGGATGGGTATTGTGGCCCGTGGTTTCCAAATCTTGCAGAAAAATGCCTGGCAAAACTCTGGCCGTGCACGGATGAGCGGTGATGCGCTGATGGGCGTTGCCGGTGTGGCAACAGGTAACCCGATGCTTATGGTGGCCGGGTATCGAACCTCGCCGAGCCGGCACCGCCTCATCTGTGCACGGCCAGAGTTTTGCCAGGCATTTTTCTGCAAGATTTGGAAACCACGGG
>JBCCBF010000240.1:0-4604 GCA_039814445.1 Pseudomonadota bacterium | reverse complement strand
TGACGACATGCGCGATGCCCCAGCTTTGATTATGATTGAAAATCTCAATCGTTTGGGTGCTAAGGTCAAAGCCTTTGAGGTATGGAACAAAGCTATTGCTTTGCGCCGATCGCTCGCCATATTCCCTCAAGGCGGCTTATGGAGCCCAAGGCTTCATACGTCACCTCATTCCTTTATTTTCCCATTAGAATACATGACGCCCGATGACCACGAAAACTGATGCTTCCGCCCAGACTGAAACCCGTAGCTTTCAAGCCGAAGTCAGCCGCTTGCTCGATATTGTGGCGCACTCATTATATTCCGAGCGTGAGGTCTTTCTGCGTGAGCTGATCTCCAACAGTGCCGATGCCTGTGACCGTCTGCGGTACTTATCGATCACCGAACCCGGCCTGTTGGGTGACGAGACCGAATTACAAATCCATGTCACCGTCGATAAGGGCAACAAGACCCTAACCATTGCCGATAATGGCATTGGCATGACCCGGGAAGAGCTGATCGATAATCTGGGCACCATCGCCCGGTCGGGTTCTGGTGCGTTTATGAAGGAAGTGGCTGGCAAGTCAGAGGCTGATGCCAAACAAGACGCCGTGAGTTTAATCGGCCAATTTGGCGTGGGCTTTTATTCCGCCTTTATGGTGGCCACAGAGGTCAGCGTTGTCTCGCGCCGGGCAGGCAGTGATGAGGTCTACCGCTGGGTATCCGATGGCAAAGGTGAGTATTCCATCGGCGAGGGTGACCCGGATACCCCCCGTGGTACGCGCATTACCCTTAGCCTTCGGGATGATGCTGACGAATACGCCGATGAAACCCGGATCCGTGAGATCATTCAGAAATACTCCGATCATATTGCCTTACCAATCCGTCTAGGCACCGTGGATAAGGATGATGAGGTCGAGACGGTCAACAAAGCCTCAGCCCTCTGGACCCGGCCGAAATCCGAGATCAGCGATTTTGACTACACCGAGTTTTATCGGCATGTGTCCCACGCCTTTGATGAGCCGTGGATGCGCATTCATTACCGCGCTGAGGGCATGATCGAATATGACGCGCTGGTGTTCATCCCCTCAACCCGGCCCCATGATCTGTTTGATCCAGCCCGCCAACAACGGGTTAAGCTGTTCGTCAAGCGGGTGTTTATTACCGATGATTGTGATGGCTTGGTGGCACCCTATCTGCGCTTTACCCGCGGTATCGTTGACAGCGCTGACCTGCCGCTCAATGTGAGCCGAGAAATGCTCCAGACCAACCCCATGGTCAAACGCATCCGCAATGGCCTGACCAAACGTATTCTGAGCGAATTGGCCAAGAAGGCGGAGAAAGAACCCGAAGAATACGCTCAATTCCACGATTTGTTCGGCGCGGTGCTGAAAGAGGGCCTCTATGAGGATGCCGAACAGCGCGATGCCCTGATGAAGGTGGTACGGTTCAAATCCTCCCAACGCGAGGGTTTGATCTCCATGCAAGATTACCTGGATCACATGAAGCCAGGGCAGGAGCATATTTTCTATATTGGTGGTGATGATGAAGCGGCCTTACGCCGCTCGCCGCAATTGGAAGGCTTCAACGCCAAGGGTGTTGAAGTGTTGTTGATGACCGATCCTATTGATGAGTTTTGGATCCCCACGGTCATCCAACACGATGGCAAAGCCTTCAAATCAGTGACCCGGGCCGGCAATGACCTGGAGCAGATCAACCCGGAGAAGGGTGATGACGCCAAAGACGATGACCAGGCTGAGATCAAGCCAACTGGCGATGAAGCCGTGGATATGCTGGTCGCCACCATTAAAGTGGCCCTAGGCGACACGGTTAAAGATGTGCGCAGCTCCACACGTCTGACCGATAGTGCTGTGTGTTTGGTATCTGAGGATGGTGATTTGGACCTCAACATCGCTCGGATGCTCAAGGCAAATAACCAGCTCCAGGAAGACGCGCCGCGGGTGCTGGAAATAAACCCAAAGCACGGCTTGATCCAAAAACTAGCCGCCCAAGCAAAAGCGGCCGGTGATGACGCGACTAGCACCCTTGATGATGCGGCGCATTTGCTGCTTGATCAGGCGCGGATTATGGAAGGTGAGCCCGTGCGCGATGCCGTGGGTTTTGCCCAGCGGTTTTCCCGCCTGATGGAAAAGGCGGCGTCTTAACCTGCGCGCTTCACATCAACCGTGCTTAGACAACAAAAGGGCTAGTGGATGACACTAGCCCTTTTTGTTTGAGCGTTTCGATCGGTTGTTGCGGTTACATGCCGGCTATTTTACGGCGTATTTTGCTAGCCTTCTCGTCAGCTGTCCGAGCCCCCGCTAGATTGCCCCCATCGCGTCGTTGGTTGGCAAGGCGATCAAATTTATGGGCGCGGGCGGTTTGTTTCATGACCCGGAAATCCCGTGACACCCACAAGGCACCTTGGGTTAAGGCGACCGCGGGTACCGCACCAACACCACCAGCAAACAATCCCACGAGGCCGGCAGTTGTGCGTGGGTGGCGCTTGGCAAACTCAACCAAATACTCGCCAGGCGATAGGCTTGAGCGGTTATCGCGTTGGGGGCCACTGGGCAGGATGGTGGTCATGGGATCGGTCCTTCGATACAGCCGTTAATTGTGTATCTAGTTATCGATCCGCTTTAAGAAAGTGCCAAGGCTTAGGGTTTAGCGGCGGCGTATGGCGGTCTTGTATTGCCGCACCGGGCCGTCCTCTTCATCCACCTCAACCACGTCTATTTCTTTCATATCCGGTAAGCGTTTGAGCGCTTCGGGGTGGATATCGGTGAGTTGAATAAGATCGCCAGCCCGGCGTTTGAGGGTCAAGGTTTGATCATCATTCATCACCATGATCGGGCGGTCTACCTCGGTATCTCGCGCCATGATGGCGATCCAAAGACGCCCATCTGGCTCCAGTACGAAATCGTAGCGGCCCTCCACATGTCCACGTTTCATTTGCCCGCTCATGCGTCTGCCTGTTTTTGCTGGGTTGGTGGTCTCTTCGGCGCCGCGGTTCTTTGCTTGGTGTCACCGCCGCTTTTGCTCTTCTTGAACTTCGCCAGATAATTGGGATGGCTAGGGGGCTTCAAAGGACCCAATAGGGCTTCGTACTCCTCGGGGCCGATAAGGCCGCGGGCGATATGGGTAAGCGCATGATCGCGCATGGTGAACCCATGCATGTTGTGAACCCAATGGTGCCGAGCGCCGGCCACATCCCCCTCACGCATATGCGCCATAAACTGTTCATCAGGCAGGATGATTTCCGCCACAGGGATCCGCCCGATGACGCCACGGGTGCATTTTACGCAGCCCTTGCCCCGGCTATAGAGGTCATACTCATCAAGGTCAAAGATCTGCGTCACGCTGTTCACAAAGTCAGGGTCGTGGCGTCCTTCTTCGACACTCTGGCGAAACGGTATGCGGCAATGTGGGCATAGGCGTTTCACCAACCGCTGACCCCAGAGGCCCGTGATAATGGTGGGGTCAAAAATCTTGTATTCATCGATATCCAGATCGCGCAATCGGTTGAGGATCGATATGGCATCAAGGGCGTGCAGGGTCGACCAAACCTGGTGCCCGGTCATCGCCGCTTGGATGGCCAGATTGCCCGATACCCCGTCCCGCACCTCACCGATCAAGATCACATCGGGGTCAGAACGCAAGGCAGAGATAATCGCCTCATCAAACTTGGCCCGGCGGGTATCGGCACCTTTAGCACTGGTGACCGGGATCTGTTTGACCCCGCGAATTGGCGCTTCGGGTGGGTCCTCCACCGACAACATGGTTTGCTCACCACGGTGATCTTCAAACAGCAATTCCAGATTGATGCGGCAGCTGGTGCTTTTGCCCGACCCGGTGGGGCCAGCCAGCACAATGACCCCGGTAGGGGTCGCGCGCAGACGGCGCATCAAGCGTTGTTGATATTTGGTGAAGCCAAAGCGGGTAAGGTCTTTGTTATTAACCGCCGCGCTTCGGTATAAAAGCCGCATGACCAGATAACGACCGTAATTGGCCAGCGGATTGAATTGCAACCGGATTGATTCAATCTCTTCAGGCAGATCAATCATGCTGTTTGAAATACGGCCCGATGAATAGCCCAGGGCGTTGTAATTGGCATCGCCCGTGTCTGACATGTTGAACACGGCCTGCATCAACTCATGGCACAGGTCTGCATCCATCTTTGAGAAGCCAATGACGATCCCATGGACGCGGAATTGCACAACCCCTTGGTTGTCGCTGCCCTCAATAGCGATGTGCACGTCCGACGCTTGAGCCCGAACCGCGTCTTCGATCAGGTTTAGAATCTCCCCTTGCATGGGGTCTTGGGGCCGTTGGGGGGCATCTTGTGGCGGCACAGCCATCACTATCTCCCTCGCTGTAAAAGATGAGGGTCAAGCCGGGGGATAGAAACGGTAAGTGGTGGCACTGTGAGCATTGGTCTAGTTGTTGCGTGGGGCGGGGCATAGCCTTCCACGGCCGACGCATCGCCTTCATGCTCGAACTCTCTGGCAAGCAGGTCAAACAATGCGTGGCACTGATGGGCACGCTCTACAAAATGTTCCTCGAAAAAGACATGGAGATGCTTGAGATCAACCCGCTCATCGTCACAGACGCGGGCGATCTGAAAT
>JBCCBF010000227.1:0-4816 GCA_039814445.1 Pseudomonadota bacterium | reverse complement strand
TCGGCGGCAAAGGCCAAGGCATCCTTCACATCCTGGGGGCATTGGGCGGCGGCTTCACGGATACGGCTCGCGGGTAAACGCAAATCATCACCCGTCTTGAGGGATAGCCGGTCAAAGCGGTTCGTCAGCTCAATCACCGCGGCATCACCACGCGCCCGCACATCGGCCACAATGGCGCGGGCCGCATCGGTCGCCGCCGGGTCATCCCCCTGACGGGCGGTGAGCAAGCGATCAAGCTCTGTGACAAAATCGGGTTGGCCGGCCTGTAACCTATGCGGCATCACGCACCTCGTGGAACCGGTTCACCAAATCGTTGATGATATCAGGGCGGGTCTTGGCCGCGGTCCGATTGACAATCAACCGGGAGGTGACCTCGGTAATCACATCAAGCTCCACCAATCCATTGGCCTTCAGCGTGCCGCCTGTGGACACCAAATCCACAATACGTCGGCACAAGCCTAGGCTTGGCGCTAATTCCATGGCCCCGTTTAACTTAATGCATTCGGCCTGAATGCCCTTGGCCGCGAAATGGCGGCGGGTGACGTTGGGATATTTGGTTGCCACCCGTACGTGGCTCCAGGTTTTGGGGTCTTCGCGTTCCAGCAAATCCGCCGGTGCCGCCACAGATAGGCGACAACCACCAATGCGCAAATCCACCGGCGATAGCAATTCTGGGTAATCAAACTCCAGCAACACATCGCGGCCAGCCACACCCAGCTGCGCCGCGCCAAACGCCACAAAGGTGGCCACATCAAAGCTCCGCACCCGGACCAATTCAATCAGCGGGTTGTTGGTTTTGAACTGTAATTGTCGGGCCTTATCATCGAAAAAGGCGGCCTCTGGCTCAATCCCTGCACGCCCTAATAAGGGCTGTAATTCCTTGAGAATACGCCCCTTGGGGACAGCAATAATAATTTTATCAGTGGTGGCCATGATCGTGCCGTGGGGCGAGATGTGAAATCTGGGGCTCGTTTTCGCGTGGTTTCGGGGTTTTGGCAAGGTATGGCTGCCAAACGCTGACCGGTCAGGGGGCTTATAGGGGATCAGCCAGGATGGCGTCTGTTAGCCATCCGCTTTGGCCGGTTCACCGAACTTGCCCACATGGTCTGCCTCATCCTGACAAGCCACGGTGCGGCTACCGTCTAGCTCATGGACGGGGCGGCATTGGGTGGGCCATGCTTCGCCCAAATCTTCGAAATGGCATTCCATCTTTACCATGGTCAGGCGGATACTGCCCTCACCGGCAAAATGAATTTCCACCGTATGCTCGTCGCGTTGCTCAATCGCCAAAAGGTCCAGCATCTCACAGCTTTTGGTCTGATCGATCCCACGCTGTTCAACCCGGCTCACTTGCTCAAAACGCACGGCACTCAGGGTGCGGAAGAATGATTCTTGGCTGTCGGTACTTGTTGCGCTATCCGTTGCACCACCGCCTGACCCTTCCCGCCCCTCATCGACATCGGCATCGGCATCGGCATCGGTCTGGGCTTGCTCAAACGCCTCGGGCGAGCAACGCTCCCACATAAACCGGTTAATCACCATGGCAAAGCGAAGGTGCTCACTGTCATACCCGATGTCACGCACCGGCACGATCGCGTCCTGCACCATGGCAGACACGATGTGCAGATCCTCATCATCCAAGGCCCGTAGGCGCAAGGCACGGGCGGTCGGTTCGGTGGTGGTATCGCTGCTTGTCATGGGGTCATTAAACGCGCTTCGTCAGTGGCGTCAATATTCTATCCTCTTGATCACTTTGAAATGGTGATTGATCACCCTGAAATGGTGGTCAAAAACCATTCTGTCTAGTCAAAACAGCGGCCTGGCTCGTTACTCCCCTGTCTGCCTCATCAAAGCAATGGCTAATCACTCATCAGACCTCATCACTTTGGGCCGAACGCGCCCGGCCTCATCAAGCACCTTGGTGCGGCGTGCAGGTATGCCGTGGAATTCTTCTTCGACCCGCCGGCCTGTTTTATCTTCCACCGTCAACAAAAAGCCCGGCTGCCCTTTTGTCAGACGAAAGCGTGCTCTGAGGGTCTTAAAATCGCTCACTTCAGCGCCTTGGGCTTGGCATTGCCCGGGCAGTGCTTGTGCGATGTCTCGGAATGCCTCGGCCAATAGCGCGGAGGGTGTGGCGCCCATGCTGGTGCCGGTCAGGAAATCAACCTCGATATAGCCCTCAGGACTGTGTCGAACCTCGCCATAGATATCGAGAGAATAAGCACCAACAATCAAGCAGATTCCGGATCCCAAGGAATCGGCCAGATTGTGGCCAATGGATTTTAAGACACCAAACTTCATCGGCTTAGTTTAACGGCTTCACCATAACGCACCAAGCGTCAGGCCGCTTCTGCGCTGACCCGCTCAATATCCGCACCACAGGCCGCAAGCTTGGCTTCCAGGCGCTCATAACCACGGTCCAGGTGATAGACGCGGTTGATCAAGGTCTCTCCCTGGGCAAAAAGCCCAGCAATCACTAGGGAAACCGAGGCCCGCAGATCTGTCGCCATCACCGGCGCACCGATCAATTCCGGTACTCCGCGCAGCATGGCTGACGCACCATGCACCGTAATATTGGCCCCCATCCGCGCCAATTCCGGCACGTGCATAAACCGGTTCTCAAAAATCGTTTCTGTGAGCATCGATGCCCCATCACAGATGGTCATCAACGCCATCATCTGGGCTTGCAGATCGGTGGGGAAACCCGGAAATGGCTCGGTCATCACATCAACGCCAATAATCTGCGGGGCGTCACGCCAGACCCGCAAGCCTTCGGGTTTCTTCTCAATACCCACCCCAGCCTTACGCAAGGTGGCAATCACAGCGCCCAAATAGCGGTCATCGGCACCGCTTAACATTACATCGCCACCGGTCATGGCGGCTGCCATCATATAGGTGCCAATCTCTACCCGGTCATCAATCACCCGGTGCTGGGCACCGGTTAACTCGGTGACCCCATGAATGGTGATCACATCACTGCCGGCCCCCACAATCCGAGCGCCCATGGCGTTCAAACAATCGGCGAGGTCGACAATCTCCGGCTCACGGGCCGCGTTGACCAGCCGGGTATCCCCCTGGGCCAAACAGGCGGCCATCATCAAGTTTTCCGTGGCCCCTACCGAAACTTTCGGGAACGCAATATCAGCGCCATGCAAACCAAAGGGCGCCTTGGCATCCACATAACCACCAGACAGATCAATCTCAGCGCCCAGTTTCTCCAAGCCCGAAAGGTGCAAATCCACAGGCCGGTTACCAATGGCGCAGCCCCCCGGTAAGGAGACGCGGGCCGCCCCGAAACGGGCCAATAAAGGGCCCAGCACCAAAATGCTCGCCCGCATTTTACGCACCAAATCATAGGGCGCTTCAAGCATGTCTGGGCCGTTACCGGTGAGGGTCAATTGCCCGGTGACTTGGCGATCCACCGTGACACCAAGATGTTCGAGCAACCCGCATAGGGTGCGGATATCAGCCAAATCCGGCATATGGCTCAGCACCAGGGGCTGATCCGTCAGCAAGCTCGCGCACATCAAGGGCAAAGCTGCGTTCTTCGCGCCGCTGATATCGATCTGACCGTTGAGCGCGTTACCGCCCCGTATGAGGATCTGGTCCATGGCAGAAGCCTTTAATTATTATAGGCGTGGCAAGGTAACGCCGCGCTGGCCCATATATTTGCCGGCCCGGTCGGCATAGGAAACTTCGGGTTCCCCCTCACCGCGCAAGAACAGGAACTGGCAAATGCCTTCATTGGCATAGACTTTTGCCGGTAATGGGGTGGTGTTTGAGATCTCCAAGGTCACATGACCTTCCCATTCGGGCTCCAGGGGCGTCACGTTCACGATCAAGCCACACCGAGCGTAAGTGCTTTTGCCCAAACAAATCACCAAGACATCGCGCGGGATCCGGAAATACTCCACGGTCGAGGCCAGGGCAAAGCTGTTCGGCGGAATGATGCAGGAATCGCCCTTGCGTGTCACAAACCCAGTTTCGGAAAAATCCTTTGGGTCGATCATGGCGTTATCAACATTGGTGAAGACTTTAAACTCCCCCGCCAGGCGGGCGTCATAGCCATAAGATGACAAGCCATAAGAGATACAACCATCACGGTTTTGCTTCTCTTCAAAGGGCTCGATCATGCCGTGGTTGACGGAGGTCTCGCGGATCCAATGGTCGGGCAAGATAGGCATGGGTATCGCGTTCCTTTTGCTGCGCCGCACGGAAATGGGCGTCGCTGGTATCATCAGAATTCGGCTGATGGTCAGCCTTTAGGTTTATCCAGGTCGTTCTGGATGTGGTCGTCTTGGCTCGTGTCTGTCTGCGTGGCATCACCCTGGGCTTTCACGTCAGCTTTTTGCCCGCGTTGCCAGTTTTTACGACGCTTGAGATTGGCGCGCAGCGCTTGGGCACGGCGATCGTCTTTATCAGGCATGGGTAACGGCTCAGGAATGAAACAGTCAGAACTAGGCGGTCAGAAAACCAGAAGCCCGCAGGTCAGACGTTAAGAAGACAGGCACAATTGTTTGCCGCCAGGCCAACAACCAAGCCATGGCAACAAACATTCTCCTGTATTGCCCGGTAAACCCGGTGAAATCAAGGCGTCGAACCGGGCAAATCATGGCGATTTTGGGGGTAATTTTACGGCGATGCGTCCATTCGATCTGTGGCGCGCGGTTTTGGTATGATCAAAAGACAGATCATCGCTTGCCAAGCCGCTATCACGCTTGTATGTTCCGCGCCCATCTGGACAGTACGCTGCCGTAGCTCAGGGGTAGAGCACTCCCTTGGTAAGGGAGAGGCCGAGAGTTCAATTCTCTCCGGC
>JBCCBF010000255.1:0-4379 GCA_039814445.1 Pseudomonadota bacterium | reverse complement strand
TACCCCATCAATCGGGAGCTGGGTACCCGGTGTCAGGGCAATGCGGGCGCCGCGCTTGGCCAATTGATCGGCAAGCCAATCCCGGTGCTCATCCAAAAATGCTTGGATTTCCTTGGCCTTCACCCGCGGTGGTGCGGTTACCCGCACGGCGTCATCGCGCGGGTCTAACCGGGCGGTTAGACGGCGGGTCCGGCCATGGTGGCGCAGGTTAACCGGCAGCACCCGGCCATCATTCAATCGTACTGACAGATGTGTCGTCACAGGGTTCCAGGGCCCGCATAAAATTGTGGCAGGCGGGATTGACCACCACCCCCCAAAGGTAAACCGCGATGCTGACCAGCACCAGGCCTACCATCACCAACCCAAAGGTGAGCGGTAAAAAGCCGCCGATGAGGCCAATCACAGCCGACATGGCCGCCCCCGCACCAATCTGAAGGCTGCCCAACAGCGCCGAGGCCGTGCCCGCGATTCGGGGAAATGGCTGCAACGCGCCGGTCGCCCCGTTGGGCATAATCAAACCGGCGCTCAACGCCCATCCAATCATCGGCGGCATGAAGCCCAGGGGAGTCAGGGTCACGGTTCCAGCCATGGCGAGCCACCCCAATATGACCATACCCAGGGCAGCCAAGCCGGCGATGCCCAACCCCGTGACGATCATGCGGTCACCGGGCACCCGGCCCGCCAGACGGTTTGAGATGAACGCGCCAAAGAAATAGCCGCTCACACTCATCAGGGTGAACCAGCCATAAGCGGTCGGCGCCACGCCCAGCTGATCGATCAGCACAAATGGCCCCACACTATGGAAGCTGAAAATCCCAGCCAGCGCGCCGGCCACCGGTGCCGCATAGCCAAGAAATTGACGGGTCGACAGCACAGACCCATACGCCCGCAAAAAATAGCCTGGGCCTTTCACCGCAGTGTCACCGGACGGCACCACTATATCGCGGTTTGTCTCGGGCATACTGATGGCGACCACCACCAACAGCACCAGACCCGATAGGGCGAGGATGATGAAATTTGACTGCCAGCCGAAATGATCCTGGAGTTGACCACCCAAGAGCGGACCAATGGCGGGCGCTATGGCAAGCGCCATGCTGACGAAGGACAGCATCTTGGCGATGTCGGCTTTCTCGAACAGATCACGGATGATCGCCCGTGACATCACCGCGCCCGATGACGCGCCCAGCCCTTGTAAAAACCGCGCCATCAGCAACTGATCGATGGTTTGAGCCAGGGCACAGATAATCGAGGCCAGAATAAACAGGGCATACCCCATAAACAGAATGGGCCGGCGGCCATAACGATCGGATAACGGGCCGTAAACTAGCTGGCCCGCCGCCACCGCCACCAAAAAGATGGCGATCGAAGTCTGTACCAACGCATCACTGGTCGCCAAGGCCAGGGCGATCGCTGGCATGGATGGCGTGTAGAGCGACATGGTAAACGGCCCCAACGCGATAAGCGCCGCTAACAGGTAGCGGATCGGATGCTGGGGGGTATAATCACGCGGCGCGCTATCGGGGGTAGTCAGTGACATGGGCCTAGATATGCGCTTAGGTGGCAAGGATGACCAGCCCTGAGACACACATGCCTGCCCTGTCATCGGGCCCTCAAGCGCCCATGGCCATGGGCGAGTGGTTCCCCTTCCCGGTGGAGCCGGGGGCGTTCCGCCTGACCATGGGCTTGACCGCCATCACCCCAGATCAGTGGCTCTATCCCGGGCCTGACCGATCAACACAAATGGCCGAACGGCACCGGCTGATCCGGGAGCAGCCCGATCAGGTGATGGCTTGTTTGACCGGTGCAGAAGTGGCAGCGGGCACCCTTTGGCGCCTGGTCAACCCGGACGCCCCGCCAAAATCAGGGCTGGCCGCCTTGGCCGCCATGGGCCAGGACGTACAAGAGGATTTCTGTATCATGCAGAAGCCCTCACAGCAGGCTGGTCGGGCCACGGGCCCAGTCACCGGACCCGACACGGCATCAGAGGATAGCCCGGGCGAGCCGTATCGCCTCACCGCTGCCATCTTATGTTTTCCAAACCGTTGGTCGCTCGCGGATAAGCTGGGCCAGACCATGGCCGGCATTCACCGCCCCGTACCCGGTTATGATCAACGGCTAGCCAGGCCGGTAGAGCGTTTCTTAGATCACATAAAGCCAGGACGCATTGCGCGGCGGCATAATTGGTCACTCCACGCCGATGATGTGTTGTACCACCCGCACGCGAGTGACGATGACCATGATAAGCGCGCAGCCGCCATCACCCCCGAGCATGTGGGCGACAAGGTTTTCATGCGGGTGGAACGACAAACCCTGCGGCGGGTCGAGGGGCTGGGGCTCGATACCGTGGTGTTCACCATTCGCACCCTGATCGCCCCGTTGGCGGCCGTGATCACTGACTATCCTGGTCGGGCCGGCCTATTGGACAACGCCTTGACCACCATGCCCCCGGCCATGCGCCAGTACAAAGCGATGGCGCCCATGTTGCCCGCCATCCACGCTTGGCTTGGGAAACAGTAATCGAGGCTAGCCTTGGTCCACCGCAGGGTGAATAATAACCCGGGTGAGATCGCGCCTTTAGGGATAACCATAAAAACAATGGCGAATACATACCGTGAGGTCACCAGCCAAACCGGGCTGGGTGGCAATATCAAACGCCGCTTTGGCGGCATGATTGTGGGCATTCTGTTATTTCTGGGGGCGTTCCCCCTGTTGTGGTGGAATGAAGGCCAACTCAAACAACAACATGAGGGGCTGGACTGGCTCACCGAAACCACGGCGAGCGTTGACCCACGGGAAGCTGGCAGCGGCACCGAAGGCCAGCCGGTTCACCTGGTGGGCATGGCTGAAACCAGCGAAGCCCTCACCGATAGCCTATTTAGCTTGTCACTAAATGGCCTGTTACGCCTCAACCGCCAAGTTGAGATGTACCAGTGGAAAGAGACCGAAACCACGCGCACAGAAGACACAGCGGGCGGCGGATCCCGCACCATCACCGAATACAGCTATAGCAAGGTATGGTCGGAAGAGGCCATCAACAGCAGCGGCTTTGCCCGAGGTGGTTATGACAACCCCAGCATGCCCTATCAAAGCCAGTGGTTTAACGCGCGGGCGGCAACATTGGGGGTGTTTGAGTTACAAGACAATGTGATCACCCGGCTTGATGATACTGCGGTACTGCCGATTACCACCTATCCTATCGAGCCGCCCATTGGTTTTATCGCCGCCAATGAGACCCAATTATTCCGCGGTGAAGGCAGCCTCAACGATCCGTTGATTGGCGATATACGCACCCAGTTCAATTACGTCTCAAACCAAACCATCAGTGTGCTGGCCCGGCAATCTGGCACCCGCTTGGCACAAATCAACACGCCCAATAATCTCAACTACCTGCTGGTTGATCAGGGCGATCATACGGCCGTGCAATTGATCGAAGCAAAACGCAGTGAAGAGGAATTAAAGGCCTGGATTTTCCGCGGGGTTGGGTTGTTGATGATGCTGATTGGGGTGCAAAGCATCTTTCATTTTATTGGTTCCCTCTTTGGATTTATCCCCTTTGTCCGCGGGTTTGTGGGCGGCATTGGTTTCTTGGCCGGCTTCCTTGTGGCCTTAACCTTGGGGTCGTTGACCATCGCCACCGCCTGGCTCGCCGCGCGTCCCAGCTTTGCCATCGCTTTGTTTGGCTTGGCGGCTATCACCTTTATCGGTGGGACGGTGTTTGGTCGCCGGAACGTCCGCAAAACCCGCGATAAACTCGCCAATGCCTGAAACCGGCGTGACCTGCCCCGCCCACCCGAGAGAGATCATCACCCATGACGAAGAGCCCCCAACTGGACACTCGTTTTCACCTGGCCTTCCCGGTTAGCGATCTGGACGCCACACGGGAATTTTACACCAAACATGTGGGGTGCCGCGTGGGCCGGACCGCTGAGCGGTGGATCGATTTTGATTTCTATGGCCATCAGATCTCAGCCCATCTGGTCGATGAGATGGATGGTGCCGCGACCAACGCGGTGGATGGCGATGCCGTGCCCACCCGGCATTTTGGCTGCATTTTACCCTGGGATGCGTGGCATAGCCTGGCTGACCGGTTAAGTGCGGCGGTCGCGGCGGGTCAAAGCCGTTTTATCATTGAGCCTAAAATTCGCTTTGTGGGTGAACCGGGAGAACAAGCCACCATGTTCGTTACCGACCCCAGCGGCAACGCGCTTGAATTCAAAGCCTTCCGCGACGACGCCCAGGTTTTTGCGACCGAATAGCGGCCCCAGAAGACAGCTCAATGAGAACAGAAATCTCATGTAGAACAAAAGGGTAAACGCTGACTTGATTTTGATTTTCAGTATGAATACAAACTGTGAAAGCATGGCCTATCGATCCTTTAG
>JBCCBF010000125.1:0-7520 GCA_039814445.1 Pseudomonadota bacterium | reverse complement strand
TCGAGCCATCTTTCTGCCGTATCGACGCGCAATACTAACGATTGCTTGACCATCAGATAACGCCGGTTCTTAGAGCCATGATGGCAGGGTTTGCCCGGCGATAAGCTGGGCGAAATCTTGCCGTGGGCGCACCGCATGGTGCTGCCCGTCTTTAACCACAATCTCCGGTGGCAAGACCCGGGCGTTGTAATTGGAAGCCATCACATTGGTGTAAGCACCAGCGGTTAAGAACGCGACGGTATCGCCGACCGCTAGCGGTGGCATCATCCGGCCTTGGGCAAAGGTATCACCGCTTTCACAGACGGGGCCGACCAGGTCCACAGGGCGATAATCAGCACCCGGGGGTGGCTCGTTGATGGGCACGATCTCATGCCAGGCATCATAAAGGCTTGGGCGGATCAATTCGGACATGGAGCCATCCAAGATAACGATGCGGCGGTCACCGGTATCTTTCAGGTACAAAACCTCGGCCAGCATGATGCCGGCGGGGCCGACGATATACCGGCCTGGCTCAACGGTCACATGACAGCCCAAGGGCTCCGCGATGTCAGCGATGGCCTTGGCCCACAGGGCGGGGTCAATCGGGGTTTCATTCTGGTAACGAATGCCCAGACCGCCCCCCAGATCCAGGTGATCAATAGGGATCGCCCGGCCCCGAATGGCTTTCACCAGGCCCCCGAGCTTTTCAAAGGCTTCGGCAAACGGGGCGGGGTCGGTGATTTGGGAGCCGATATGAACCGCTAAACCAGCGCCAGTAAGGTGTTCGTTATTGTGCACGCGCTCATAGGCATCGACGATGCGATCGAGCGAAATGCCAAACTTGTCACCCATCTTGCCGGTGGAGATTTTGGCATGGGTGCGGGCATCCACATCGGGATTGACGCGCAAGGCCACACGGGCGGTTTTCCCAACCGCAGCGGCACATTTCGCAATCACATCGATCTCAGCCTCAGACTCAGCGTTCAGCTGCCCGATGCCAAGGGCGACCGCTTCGGTGATTTCATCCCGGGTTTTGCCAACCCCAGCAAACACCATGTTCTCCGATTTGAAACCAGCCGCGAGTGCCAGTTTAATCTCGCCCAGTGACACCACATCAGCCCCCGCGTTCAGGCGTGCCAGGGCGGTCAATAACGCCCGGTTCGCGTTGGCCTTGACCGCGTAGCAGACTCGGCGTTGCGTGGTTTTGCTGAGTGTCCGGTCCAAGGCATTGGTGAGCCGTAGATAGGCTTGTTCCACCGCGAGCTGTGAGAAGACATAGCTGGGCGTCCCATAGGTTTGGGCCAGATCAGCGATGGACACATCATCCAGATGCAACACACCATCCCGGTAACCCAGCAGGTTTCCGGCATCAAAACCGGGCGGCAGGGGCGTGAAATCCGTAGTAGGGTGGCGCTTGCTGTGGTCAAGCATCATAAATCATCATCTTGCGGCGGGTAGTTGTTGCGAGCGGTATTGCCCTGTTCGTCGGGCGGAATCCGCAAGGTGCCTGGCTTTTTGCCACAGGCGGCCACGGTGGCGGCAGCGCCCAGCAAAACGGCTGGGCCGACCAGTTGTCGTAAGGCCTGACGGCGGCTGATCCGGGGCTTTGAATGGTGATTGGTGGGCATGGTAGTGGCTCTACTCAATGATCGTGCAAGGCGGCGCGCGCTTGTTTAATGGCCGCGCGCACCTGGTCTGGTGCGGTGCCCCCTTCACTTGTCCGGCTGGCAACGCTTGCCTCTACTGTTAGTACATCGAAAATCGCTTGGGTGATACCGGGTTCTACCGCTTGCATCGTGGTTAAGGGGAGCTCACTAAGGTCGCAGCCTTGTTCTTCAGCCTTGGCGACCAAGGTCCCGGTCACGTGGTGCGCCTGCCGGAAGGGCATGCCCAATTCCCGCACCAGCCAATCGGCCAAATCGGTGGCGGTGGAAAAACCGTGGGTAGCTGCCTCACGCATGGCGGCACGATTAACCTGCATATCGCCCACCATCCCGGTCATGGCGGCCAGCGCCAATCCGATGGTCGCATCGGCGTCAAACACCGGCTCTTTATCTTCTTGCATGTCTTTTGAATAGGCAAGCGGCAAGCCTTTCATGACCGTGAGCAACCCAATTAGCGTGCCAAAGCTGCGCCCGGTTTTCCCACGGATCAATTCAGCGGCATCGGGGTTGCGTTTTTGGGGCATGATCGATGAGCCGGTGGTGAATTGGTCGGTGAGGCTGATGAAATTAAATTGCGGCGTGCACCACAGCACGATTTCTTCGGCCAACCGGGACAGGTGGCTCATGCAAATAGCCACACTTGCCAAGTAATCCACGGCAAAATCCCGGGCCGATACGGCATCAAGTGAGTTGCGCATGGGGCGATCAAAACCCAAGCTTTCGGCGGTGCTTTGCCGGTCGATAGGAAACGCCGTGCCGGCCAAGGCCGCGGCCCCCAAAGGGCTTTCATTAAGCCGGCGTCGGGCGCATTGGACCCGGTCACGATCCCGGCTGAACATCTCCACATAGGCCATCAGATGGTGGCCAAAGGTAACCGGTTGCGCGGTTTGAAGATGGGTGAAGCCTGGCATAATGCTATCGGCTTCAGCCTCTGCCCGGTCTAACAGGCCCGCGATCAGGGCGGCTAAGCCCGTGTCTAAGCGATCAAGCGCCTCGCGTGTCCATAAGCGAAAATCGGTCGCTACCTGGTCATTCCGGGATCGGGCCGTGTGCAGGCGGCCGGCGGGTTCTTGGATCAACTCGGCCAGCCTGGCTTCGATATTCATATGAATGTCTTCAAGGCTGGTTTTGAAGACAAACTCGCCGCGCTCAATTTCCTCAGCAATCTGTTCCAAGCCCCCCAAAATCGCTTGGCAATCGGCTTCAGACACGATGTTTTGTGCCGCTAACATCTTCACATGTGCGCGAGAACCCGCGATATCCTGCCGCGCTAGGTGCTGATCAAAATTGATCGAAGCGTTAATCGCCTCCATTATAGCAGACGGTGACACGGCAAATCGGCCGCCCCACATGGTATTACTATCCTGGTGATCCACGGTGCTGGCTTGTTGGTTTGATTTGGTTGAGGACATGGTTATGGGTTCATTGATGAAAAGACTGATGACAATGCCATTATTGGTGGCCGGTGCAGTTTCGCTGATCGTCAGCGTGGCCATGCCTAAAACGGTTCAGGCCGCGGGGCAAGTCTTTGAAGAAGCCCAGGCGGCGTTGATCGGGGAGTTGGAGAATTTTGTGCTCCATGATGAGCCAAAACCGCTGCCGCCCCTGGCCATTACCGATGAAGCCGGCAATCCCGTTGATTTTGCTGATTTCGAAGGCCGGGTGGTGTTGCTCAATATCTGGGCCACATGGTGCCGCCCGTGTATCGCAGAGATGCCCTCCCTGAACGCTCTACAAGCCCGCGCGGCTGGCAGTGAGTTTGATGTGGTGCCCTTGTCCCTGGACCGTGGCCCGGTGGTGGTTCAGCAATTCTATAAGGATTACAACCTGAAAAATTTGCTGATTTTTATGGATGAGGATGACGCCGCCGTGGCGAATTTGGAGGTTGGTGGGCTGCCCACCAGCATCTTGGTCGATCACAATGGGTATGAGGTGGGGCGGCTCACCGGGGATGCCGATTGGAACGCCGATGAGGTTATTAAACTGATCGGTGCCTATGTGCGCGATGCCCGGCGGGCAGGCGATAGCTAGATGCTCGCCCGCGCCCTCCGTCAGTTTGATTTTCGCTGGTATCACCTGGGTATTGTCGCCGGGGCAGGGGCCGCCGTAGTGGCTGCGTTTTTGCTTATGACACCAAAGGCCATGGAAACCATGACGTTTCCCATCGATGATGGCTTGGATCGCTTCACCTTAGAAAACCGTGGCTTCCCACCGCCCTTGGCCCCGATCGAAGCCACCGATGGGTCGCGGGGTAATTTGAGCGCGTTTACCGGCAAGGTCACGCTGGTCTATTTTTGGGCCAGCTGGTGTCTGCCCTGTATTGTGGAAATCCCGACCCTCGAGGGGCTACAAGCACGATTTCCGCAAACCGAGTTTGAGGTTATTACCGTATCCGTTGACCGGGAAGGGTGGCCTGCTATCGCTGAGTTTAACGAGCGCCATGACATGCGCTTGCCGGTTTACCTGGACCCCTCAGGCCCGAATCTCAGCCAGTTTGAATATTTGAGCCTGCCCACGAGCATTTTGTTAGACCGCGACGGGGTCGAGATAGGCCGCCAAATCGGCCCCGCCCTATGGGACCGTGACCGCGGTGTCCACTTAATCGAACGCGCTCTTGACGGTAGACTTTAAAACTAATTTTGCGCTACTAGAACCTATCCGAGCAACAGCTCGTCAGCATTCTCCCTCGATACTAAGTGATTAAATTATGCGTTCGCCTAAACCAAAAGAATACGAACCTGTTGAAGAAAAAGGTTTTCTTGTTGAGCTGCGGCGCAATTGGTTGTTTTTAGCGATCATTTTATGTGTGGCGGTTGGGGCTTATGTCATGTTCAAGCCAGAACCACCACCACCACCGCCCACCAACATTTCAGCTGTTTGGCAGTCCCCAGATCGGCCTCAGGTCATCCGTAATTTTGGCGTGATGAACCGAGCGGGCACGGTGAATAATATTGAGGATTATTATGGTCGGCCGAAGATCATTATTGGCTATCAGCTTGAATGCGAAGCCTGCATCCGGTCCCTGCAAACCTTAGATGAAATCGTCCCCTTATTGCGTACCCGCGTTGATATCCTGACAATGGCGATTGCCACACGGTCGGGCTCTTTGGCAGAGCTTATTCAAAAAGAGTTTGATGAGAATAATATTGTCAATTTACGGCCCTATACGATCGGATCCGATGTTTCAGAGGGCTTATTTAATACCAACGTATTGCCCCACGCCTTTATTCTCGACAGCAATAATTTCATTATTAGAGTGAGCAATGGTGGGGCGAATTGGAACGATCCGGCTTTGTTCGACTTGATCGACCAGCTGGCGGGGCAAGAACAATAACGATTAACGTCACCGCGTCGGTTGTGGTGGATCTTGACTGTAGTCGTAAAAACCTTTGCCGGTTTTACGGCCTAGCCAGCCTGCTTCCACATATTTGACCAGCAATGGACAGGGGCGGTATTTGCTGTCGGCTAAGCCTTCATAGAGCACATGCATGAGGGAAAGACAGGTATCGAGGCCGATAAAATCAGCCAGTTCCAACGGTCCCATGGGATGGTTGGCACCCAGCTTCATGGCCTGGTCAATCGCGGTTACCGACCCAACCCCCTCATAAAGGGTATAGACCGCCTCGTTCAGCATGGGCAAAAGCACTCGGTTGACGATGAAGGCTGGGAAATCCTCAGCGGTAATGGGGGTTTTGCCCAGTTTTTTTGTTAACGCCAAGGCTTGCTCATAGGTGGCATCATCGGTGGCGATGCCGCGGATGATTTCCACCACCTGCATGGCAGGCACCGGGTTCATGAAATGCATCCCAATGAACCGGTGCGGGCGGTCGCTGCTGGCCGCTAGGCGGGTGATTGAGACTGATGAGGTGGTGGTCGCAAGCAAGGTATCAGGGCTTAAATGATCACGGATGCTTTTGTAGATCGTCCTTTTCACGTCTTCGATTTCAGACACTGACTCAATCACCGTTCCAGCTGATTTCACCAGGCTAAAATCAGCCCCATGGCTTAACCGCCCCAACCGAGCGTCGTGTTCGGCCTGATCAATCTGGCCCTGGGTCAGTTTGCGCGCCATAGCCTCGGTCAGCTCGCTTGACGCCTTGGTTAAGGCTTCTTGCGCTTGGTCGATCAACACCACGTTAAAGCCGGCGGCGAGCCCAATATGGGCAATGCCAGTGCCGATTGGCCCGGCCCCGATGATGGCGATTTTGTTCTCTGTATCTGTCATGGTGTTATCAGTGTTTGATTATGTTGCGGTGCACTAGACTATGTTTCGCTGAAGGTGTCGAGTGTTATGCACCTGGCGGTGGTGTTACCGCCGGCTGCGTGTAAACGCTCTTGATTTCATAGTGTTTGCGGGGACCGGTGACGACCCAGGATAAACGCCATTCATGGTCATTGATCACCGTTAATTGCCCCTGATAGGTATCGGGTGGGCAGTCATGGTGCAGGGGGATTGGGCCTAGTTGAGTGGGTGGTGCGCCAGGGTGCCCGCTGGTCATGCCGCTGGCTGGTGCCCTGGGCGTTATCATGGGGAGAGTGAAGAATAACCGGCCATCCGGGAATTGCACCTGGGATGGCTGATCATGGCGATGGGTCAAGCGATAGCGCTGCCACGCATCGCCCTCATAATCGCCTAGGCGCAGCCGGCCTTGTTCTGACCACTCTGTTTCCTTGCCCTGGTCGGTAAACTGGTTGGTGAAGGTGGCGGTGCCAGTCAGCGTGCCATTATTGGCTGTAATAAAATCAGTGATCTGTCTGGCCAAATGCCACTGGCCAGACAGATACTGGGCCCAATCATGGGCGGATGAGACGGCTGTGTTACAGGGCTTTTTCAAGCTCAGCATTCAATGCGGGCAACACATCGAACAAGTCACCCACAAGACCATAATCGGCCACTTGGAAGATTGGGGCTTCTTCGTCCTTGTTGATGGCCACGATGACTTTGCTGTCTTTCATCCCGGCTAAATGCTGGATCGCGCCCGAGATTCCCACGGCGATATAGAGGTTCGGGGCGACGACCTTACCGGTCTGACCCACTTGATAATCATTGGGCACATAGCCCGCATCCACCGCGGCCCGTGACGCACCGATGGCAGCGCCCAGCTTGTCCGCAATGGGTTCAAGCAGATCGAAACTTTCGCCAGACCCCAGCCCGCGGCCACCGGATACCACCACATCAGCGGCAGTGAGTTCAGGCCGGTCGCTTTCCGAGAGTTCTTGGCCCACAAAGGAAGACAGGCCCGCATCACCCTTGGCCGCGACGCTATCAATGCTGGCGCTGCCACCTTCGGCTGGGGCGGCATCAAACGCGGTGCCACGCACGGTGATCACTTTGATCGCATCGCTTGATGTGACGGTGGCAATGGCGTTGCCAGCATAAATCGGCCGCACAAATGTGTCGGGCCCTTCAATGCCTGAAATGTCACTGATTTGTTGCGTGTCCAAAAGGGCCGCAACCCGTGGCATTAGGTTCTTACCCGTGGTTGTCGCGGTCATCAGCACATGGCTGTAATTAGCGGCCAGTTCGACCACGATCGGCGTGACATTCTCCGCCAGGAATTTATCCAAGGCAGGATCATCAGCGTGCAAAACCTTGCTGACCCCATCGATTTTTGCCGCCGCATCGGCCACGGCTTGCGTACCGGACCCGGCGACCAAGATGTGCACATCGCTATCTAATGCCTTGGCGGCGGTGACGGCGTTCAAGGTGGCTGGTTTCAGCTCGCCATCCATGTGTTCTGCAATAACAAATGCGCCCATTATCCGATCACCTTTGCTTCGTTTTTCAGTTTATCCACCAATTCCTCAACGCTAGAGACTTTACCGCCGCCCTGGCGTTTTGCGGGTTCTTCAACCTTCACCACGGTTAAGCGTGGG
>JBCCBF010000087.1:0-9210 GCA_039814445.1 Pseudomonadota bacterium | reverse complement strand
TGATGACCAGCCCGTCGACCGCGAGACACTGGAACCCTATGTGTGGAATCCGCGGCCTCATTTGTCACTGACCTTCAACCAGCGTTTGGAGAGTTGGCCTGCGAGCCTGGACGCCGAAGCGCGGTCGTTTCAGACCGTCCATGTGGGTGATTTGCGCAGCGATTATCACAATCTAGATGGGCTGGTGGTGCCTGATGGCCATGTGTTCGTTATGGGCGATTACCGTGATAACTCGCTAGACAGCCGGACCAGTTTTCATGGCCCCTTACCGATTGAGAATATCACCCACCGCGTGGTTGGTATCTTATGGTCACCAAGGCGTGAGATCAGCCTGGTGCCGATTTATACGCCTGGGCCAGAGCTGCAGACCGTGCCATAAACACCCTGGGCGCTGTGTTATTGCCCTTTGTATTCACCTGTTCCTGTCCACCGCACTCTATCTTATGGGGCTCTGGTACACGGGTTTCGTCACTCTGTGTTATCCCTTTACATCATGGCGAACAAATCGATCATTATGCCGGCTGACCCAGGGTCAGTGGCGGCCTTACAGCGTGATATCTGGGATCGGCCCGATATCCGTAAGGCAACGAATTGTTATGCCTTTGCGGCGAATGATCCGTTTGATCATCCTGGCACCAACGGTCCTCAACCAGGTGATCGCCACTTTAGTTATTTGCGTGAAATATCGGTGAAGGAAGTGCGCGATAAAGCGATCACCGATGGCTTTCTGCCGATCGATGGCCACGTACAGCAAAAACCGGGTCACTATGTGGTGGCCTTGGCCGTAGCACCCCATGGCGATTATCACTGGTACCGTCAGATGGATGATGGCACCTGGTGGCATAAGCCCGGCCCGGGCAAGGCGATCACCAACCGCGATTATAATGGCGATATCATCACCGACCCGCGCACGGCCAACCGGCGGAATAGCCGGTTCACCTATAAGGATTTTGGCGGCTTCTTTCATGTGCCCAACCAGGGCTTGCGGGTGGGCATTACCCCAGACCGAGCCAGGCTGCGGGATTTTGAGATCCAAGAGATTATTGAGAAAGCCACCGAACACCTGGCCCAACGCAGCCAGCAGGTAAAGACCAGCATCAAGGCCGATAAAGAAGAGTATCGGCGGCGGAAAGCTGAGATTAACCAACGCCGCCCACGCAATAAGCTACAGGCTTGGGCCCGTGGGCTGTGGGGTAAGATTGAGGATCAATGGCAGCGTCTGACCAACCGGCCATTGCGCCCACGCCTGGACCCTGATGGTGCCCTGGAAGCGATCAGCGAAGAGATGGCCGATAAAGCCCGCCGTCGTGATCGCCAGTGCCGCTTAACGGAGATGCGCCAGCTGCGTGATTTGATCACCTCCCAAGAACGCCGCGCCCGGTCGGGATGGCGGCCAACGGCGGCGATGCTGCGCTACAAGATTGAGCGGCATAAGGGGCAGCGCCATAGCTTTGTGATCGCCGCCGATGTTTATAGCGGGTCATTGAATTACACAGCGCGCGATACGGATCAAAGCCTGGCAGCAAACAGTAATGACCCGGCTGGTCCTAAAACCGGCCGTGAGCGAGAGCCGAAACCTGGACCGGATAATAAGGGGGGCGCCACGCCACCCAAACAGCCCCTGGGGCGCTTTGGTTAATCCTTTGCGAAGG
Organism: Pseudomonadota bacterium; assembly: GCA_039814445.1. Lineage (GTDB taxonomy): Bacteria > Pseudomonadota > Alphaproteobacteria > TMED2 > TMED2 > TMED2. The sequence goes on along the minus strand of JBCCBF010000087.1, from coordinate 7,558 downwards.
CAAGCCTACGCCGACAAGACCTGAAGGTTTAGCGCCCTGGTATAATCAGTTTAGGAACCGGGCTAGGTGCCGCCGGGGCAGGCGTGGGTAGGTCGACACCCATCGCCTGGAAATCGGGGCGGTCCAGATTGTTCTTGAGCGCCTCGTCAATCTTGGCCGCGGTGGCCGGGAACCGCTCTATCAGCGCCATGACCCGATCTTTGCTTTTCAGGCCTTCAATGGTGGCTGGTGAGACAATGCCATTGGCCATGGTTTGCAAACGCTCTGGGTCAAGCCGGGTCACATCAAGCGTCTCATCACTATCCTGACCTTGCGATTGGGACGCGACCGCGATCTCTATGTCCATGGCCATCTGGGCGGTGTCGTTATCCCAATCCTGGGGGGCGCGATAACCATCGCCTAAGCCGTCACGGAAACCGGTATGGACCAGGGCAATATCGGCAGCCGGTTGGCTGGCCGCGACGATCATAGCCTCATGGCCCACGGGCATGGTGTTTTTGGCCTTGGCGGCTTGCATCCACGCCGCGGCTGTATCACGGGCGGTTATTATCCGGTTCAAGCGCCCCAGATCATTGCGCGTGACCGTCAGGGCATCACCGTCATCCTGGATATCCAATTGACCGCCATCAACCGCCTTATGGGCCAGGCTTGTTTGTACGCTCTGGGCCAGGTTGCTGTGGCGTGCGGCAAAAGCAATCAGGTTGTCGGTGAGCTGGGGATCAGCCTCAAGGCCATGCAGGCTGGTCGCTTGGGATAATTCCTGCTCGATATTATCGGTGATCAGCACGCCTGCGGCGGCAGCAGCACCCCCTTGGGCACTACCGGGCAGCACAATCGGGCTATCACTGCCAAAGGCATCGCCCAGGCTGTGTTCTTTGCTGGTCAGGCTTCTGAGGGCTTGGATGGCAAATCGATGCCGTTCTTCATCAGCCGGCAGACCTGATAATTGTTGGCCCAAATTGGCCAATGGCTTGGTGGTGGCCAAGGTATCAAGGGCGGCATTCAAATCCGGGATAACCCGTTGATCGAGGAACAATTGTTGGCGGAGGCTCGTGGGCAGTTCTTCCGTGCTGGCTGCCGCCGTCTCGATCAAAGCCTCGATTTTTTGTTGATGCCCGCCAAAAACACGCTCGGCACTCTCCCGGTTAAACGCGCTTAAGATCGCCGCTAGCTGGGTGGTTTGATCGTCAACCGGGGCGGCGAGTTCAGGGATCTGCGTGCGGATCTCGGTGATGGCCTGTTGTAAAGCGGGCAAAGCCTGGTCATTAAGCCGACTAGCGCTGGTCGGCATTAATAAAAGAGTTTGGTCCCGACGGGCGAAAACGGCGGCGGCTTCTTGCAATTTATTAATCGCCGTGACTGCTTCTGGGCCGCCTTGGGCCAGATGAGTGTATTGGTTGGTGGCTACGGGCTTACGCTGATCACCAAGCAACCATTGCTGAACCCGCTTGGCGCTCTCGCTCACATTCAGCTCTAGATCATGACCGAGCCGGGCATCATCCGCATCACCGCTTAATTGACTTGCGGCTTGTTCCAGCTCGTCCAACGCCTGGCGAAATCGTGCGAGGCCGCGCTGAGTTTGGCCATAAGCATCGCCCAGATCAAACCGGCTATCGATGGCGTCCACGGAGACGGAGGTGGTGGCGTGAGTGGGGCTGGAGGCAGACAGGGGCTGTCGAAGGGGCATTGATAAGGCTCGTTATGGTCGACGGGGGCAAAACGTGTGGGGGAAAAGGCCCGCGCTGCGCAAAACCACACCGAAATGCAGTAATGTCATGGCAGCTATGCTACGTTAGCGAGGCCAGTAGAAAGCGCCCAGTCATGAATGACAATCCGAATAATCCCAGAAATCCCGCAAACCCAAGAAACCCCAGGGGGCCGTGGTTTTGGTATCTGCTGAGTAAGGTGCGTTATGGGTCGTAAATCATCGTCACCACAGGTGAGCCAGCAGCTGAAACAAGCGATCGATGAAAGCCGCTTGTTCGCGCGCTACCAACGGATGGTTCAAATCGGCGCCCTGGCGGTTAATCCAGGGGCCGCAAATAGTAGTGTCGGGCGCACGGCCCCAGGCGTCGATCGAATGGCGTTTTCCGTGGAGGATTTGGCCTGTCGTTCCCTACTTATTAATTGGGCTGAGGATTGTGGCTTAGAAGTCTATTTGGACGAGATCGCCAATCTGTCCATTCGGCGCCCTGGCCGTGACCGTGAAGCGGCCCCGGTTACCATCGGTGGGTATATCGATGCCCCCGGGCAAGGCCAGCCCCATGAGGGGCTGATCGGCGCGTTGGTGGGGTTGGAGGTCTTAGAAGCGCTTGTGGATATGGGGCTTGAAACCGAGCGTTCGGTGGAAATGACCGTATGGAGCAACACCCAGGGCGAGCGGTTCGGCCCCGCCCTGATGGGCTCTCAAGTGAAGGCTGGGGGCTTGGCGCTGGAGGCATGCCGGGGTTTGGTCGATGACCGGGGCATTCGCTTGGATGACACCATTGAGCGCATGTTCGATACCTTTTCCAATGCCATGCCGCGATCCCGACTGACACCGATTGCCTGGTATATCGAGCCGATCCTTGATCCAGGCCCCACCTTGGCCGAGCGCGATGCAACCCTGGGGCTTATCACGGGGGTCGATGCCATGGGCATCATCCGGCTGCGGCTCACCGGTCGTGCTAGCTCGGTGCCCAATACCGCGCGGGATCATATTCGTGACCCTTTACGCCTTGGCTTGCACATGATCCATGAGATGGAGGCTTTGATCGATCAGCGCTTTGCCCATGTGACGGGGTTGCGCTCGGCAATATCGATGCTGGATGTGGAGCCGTTCAAGCCTGGTCTGGTGCCGGAACGGGTCTCCATTGATTGGTCGCTCTATGGCCCAGATGATGACCAAATCCAAACCGTTGTGACAGCCGCTGAGGCGGAGATTTCAGAAATCGCCGCGGGCATTACCTGCCATGTGGATGCGAGCCTATCCCGCAACGCTGTGGCCTTTGATGCGGATCTGATTGACCAGGCCAAGGTCCTAGCCCATGGGGATAGTATTCGGCTGATTGAGATGAGTTACGGCCAGCCGTCGAATGCGGGCGTCTTGGCCGCAGGCGGCGTGCCCGCGGTTCAAATTGCCATTCCCAACCGCCATTTCCTGGGGGTCGCGTCAGAACGGGTTGTTGCCAAGCCAGACCTAGCCCATCTGGCTCGTCTGGTGGGGCGTATGGCCACCATGATTGCCATGGGGACCGATTGGTCCGCGCAAGACTAACGCATCACCAAAACCGGGCACCAGGTTTGAGCACCGCGTGCGGATAGCCGGGGATGAGACGTAACCAAGATGGTTATTGGTTAGCGGCGGCCGGGGGTTGATTGTCCAGGGCGTTCGCTGGGATGGGATCGGCTTGTACCACCAGGGTGTCCAGCCGTTCACGGGCAATTTTGGCCAATTCTGATAGGGCGGTAATCCGCTCTAATTGCGGCGGGTTGTTAAAGCGCCGGGTCATATTCGTCAGAATTTCTTTTGGGCTGCTGACCTTACAAAAACACAGATAAGGATAGCCGAATTTCTCTTGGTATGCCTTCCCTTTAGCATCTAACATGTCCTGCTGTTCAGGCGAAAACCGCCGATAATAGAGGCCATTTTTGCGTTCTTTGATCGATGGCTGCCGGGCCAAAAGCTCGATTTGATCATCGGCACAGGCACGATCAATCGCCGCGATCATGGCACGATGGAGGGCTTCAGTATCCCGAAACGGCGTGGCTGCCCAGCTCCGCTCCGCGATCCAGGGGTCGTCGAGTTCCTCGAATACCGGGCTAATCGCGGCCACAAAGTCATCCTTTGGGATCCGGTTAAGCATCGCAATTGATAAGGTTTGCACCATGGGGTGCTGCATGATGGCCTCCACAGCCAACGTTGCTAGAGCGTCATTCGGGGAACGCAAGAACCCGCACCGTGGATTTGACCCTCGAGCCATCCACCATGCTGTCACTGTTAGTGCATCAAGCTTTCGGGTTTCTGACAAACAAGAATGACATGGTTACCAAAATTAATCGGTATATTCGCTTATCTTATAGTTGAAACATTATAACGGCTTAGCCCCGTATTGGCGGCACGTTCACCACAAGATGTTTACTATCAGAAACTAATGTCCCAAGCCTTCGGTTTGCAGACAGAAGCGAAAGTACGGGGCTGATTCGATTGCATCAAGGAAATTGCGTAAGCAGAAATTGTAACGCTGATAGGACAAGGGTGGCGATGGAGATCACAGCCAGGGCAAAGCCCATATTGGCACTGACCATCAACCGCCAGGCGGGAACGCGAAACAGGCCAGAACAGACCACCACGCTCATCGAGGAGACCGAACACATGGTGCCAGCCGACCAACCAGTGAGGGCGACCCCCATCAGCACCACATCGGCCAAAGGCTGCGGCCCGGTGGTCAGGGCGGCGAGTAAGATCGCGGTCGGAATCATCGGGTGGATACCGATCATGGCGGGCAGAAAACACGCCATGATCAGGCCCCCAATGGCGATTGGTGCCGGCACGGTGCTGACACCCTGGCGGATCAGGTCTGCAGCCACATCCACTTGCCCGGCGAGGGAGGCGATGGTGATCGCGGCCACCACGATCATCAGATCATCATAGCTTTGATCCATCCGCGCCGTGGTGATCCGCCAGACCTTGTAGATCGCCGGTTTTTTAAAGCCCAATAAAAGCAAGCATAAGGGGGGCACAGCGATAATAATGGTTTCGAGCGACCCTAAAGGTGTGACGGCAGCCAGGCTGACAACCGTCAGGCCAAGCACCGCGAGACCCAGGGCGATGGGTTGCAAGGCGCGAATACCGATCATCCAGCCCAACTCACCCGTGGCCGTTCGCCCCCGTGACCCAAACCACAACACGCTTAATACCAAGCAAACGCTGGCGATAACCAACCCCACCGGCATGATCGCCAGCAAGCTGACGCCGGGCAGATAGGCACTCGATAACGCCATGGCCACAAAAAAGGGCGACCAAAGGGGCGCCAGGTTCATGCCGCGTAAAGAAGCGAGCGCGAATTGCCGTCGTTCTTCATCATCGGCATCCGCACGCATGACGGCGGCCATCACTGGGAAACTACCGGTGTTAAGCACCGAACCAAAGGCATGGGCCCCCAGGGTAATGCCATCGCGCCGGCTACCGGTGGGTAGGTGAGCAAAACGCCGCTGGCTGAGCCTAACCCGTGACTGCGCCTGGGCCGTGGCGCGCAGCATGTGCAAGGTCGGTAGGAAGCCAGCAAACAAAAGCGCTTGGGCCAGCCCGGCTTCCACATCTGTGCGATCGGCCACCCCATAAAGCATAATGACAGCGCCCAGCATCACCGCGACCCCGGTCACCAAAAGGGTCGCCCGCCGAGCGATGGGGATGGTGATCACGGCCAGCAAAAGAAGCCCATAAGCGCCTACGGGCCGGATCATGGCCACCAGCTCGGGGGCTGGCTTTAACACGACAAACAACACTTCCAAAAACCAGAGGCCGAGGAATAATAGCTTGGCGATACGATAGAGGGGGGATGGGACCGGGTGGGTCATCGGCCCCGACCATCGCCGTGACAGTGTCTATGACCATGACAGTATCTATGGCTATGGGGGCTAGGCGTAAACCTCGCGGTAGAGCGCAATGATCTCATCGGCTGTGGGGACACGTGGATTGTTGTTTGGGCTGCCGCTGGCCAAGGCTTGATCAGCCATAGTCGGCATCAAATCGGCGTAACGGTCTGGATCTATGCCATAGGTGGCTGGGGTTGGGACCTCAAGGTCTTTGTTTAACGCTTCAAGGCCTTCTAGTAGTTTTGACCCAGCAAGCTGATCGCCATCCTGGTCCGTGGCCAGGCCCATGGCCCGGGCACAATTGGCATAGCGCGGCAGGGCCTCGTTCAGGGAGAATTTCGTCACCGCGGGCAGCAGCATGGCGTTTGATAACCCGTGGGGGACGTGGAAATGGGCGCCAATCGGTCGGCTCATCCCATGGACCAGGGCGACCGAAGCGTTGGAAAACGCCATGCCCGCCAGGTTGGCGGCTAACATCATGCCCTCACGCCCGGTGGGGTTGTCCGGCTCAAAACAGGCGGTGCGCAGATGATCGGCCACAAGCCTCATGGCTTGCCGTGCCAGCATATCGGTATAAGCGTTGGCTTTACGACTAACATAGGCTTCGATGGCATGGGTCAGGGTGTCGACGCCGGTATCAGCCGTCAGCCGAAACGGCTTTTTGAAGGTCAGGCTGTAATCGACAATCGCCGCCGTTGGCACGGCCGCTAACCCCATGATCAACATCTTCTCATCGGTCTCGGTGTCGGTGATCACGGTGAATTTGGTGACCTCGGACCCCGTGCCGGCCGTGGTGGGGATACAGATCACCGGCAGGGCGGGCATATCGGCGCTGTTCGGCACTTTCCAATCACGCATCACGCCGCTACCCCCCGCTTGTTGCGCGCCATGGATGATGGTCATGGCCTTGGCCGTGTCCATGGGACTCCCGCCACCAAAGCCTATCAGGCAATCAAAATCACCGGCCAGCATCGTCTTTACCCCGGCATACACCACATCGGTGGTGGGATCGGGCACCGTGTCTTTGAACACCGTGACCGCCATGCCTTTTGTTGTGAGTGGTTTGGTGATCCGGTCCAGCAAGGGGCTGTCGGCCATGAAGGGGTCGGTGACGATCAGCGGTTTATGCACGCCCAATCGTTCTAAGACCTGGGGCAGTTGCGCCACCGTATCCGCACCGATTAAAAGCTGTTGGGGGCCGAGAATCGTCATGGACATTTGGGGTCTCCCTTACGGTTATTCTTAGGCGCTCTGGTTTTTTGTGGCGCGCTAGTTTGTTGGCTTATCATGGGTAAAACCTCTGATAAGTCAGCTAAATTAGGCGCTGGCGCGTGGTTTGCATAGTGAAATTAGCCCAAGCCTTAGGCCGATTTGGGCTGGTTTTACGCTATAATCAGCGTGTCACAAGGATGAGGGGTCTGCTGCACATGACCTTTACGCTTATCGCCATCGACCGCACGAGCGGCGAGATTGGCCTGACCGCTGCAAGCTGTTGGCCAGCCTTAGGCAGTGTCTTGGCCCGTTTTCGGCCCGGGGTTGGCGTTGTCGCTACCCAGCATGTGGCCAATTTAATGATGGCAGAGACCTTGCTTGATGGCCTGGCGAGCCGGGATGATCGTGAACATCCGGGACATTTAAGCGATTGTATTCGCAGCTTTGCCCCGGCCACGCGCCAATATGGTTATGCCACGCTGGACGGTCATTTATTCGGCTGGACTGGCGATGATTGTGAAGGAGCGGCGGGGCATTTGGCCGATCGTGATTGTGTCGCTATTGGCAATAGCCTGGTTGATGAACAAGTTCTGGCTGCCATGGTGGAGCGGTTTAGTTCCACCACCGGCCCCTTGCCTGACCGGTTGTTGAGCGCCCTGATCGCAGGCGATGCCATGGGGGGTGACCGGCGCGGTCGTATGTCCGCCTGCTTACAAGTCTGGTCGCCCACCTATCCCGATGTGGATGAATGCCCGATTGATTTCCGGGT
>JBCCBF010000106.1:0-8329 GCA_039814445.1 Pseudomonadota bacterium | reverse complement strand
GATTTAGGTGTTCATCGCAATTTGGTTTTTAATGAGGGTTTACCGTGGATGTCTATTCATCCGTAGTGATCGCTTGTGTCTGCTTTCCTCTTAGCGATAAACCGTCTGGGTTCGCTTGCTGCTACCGTGCCAAGAGATGACAGCAATATCCCTTAATATGGTGTGTATATTAGTGGCTTATTGTTTTATCTTGTGCCCCTTAGCGGTGTTACCTACATAATGCGCAGTAAAGCGATAGAAAAAGACGTCCTGGCACCTAATTTTATGTGCCGATACCGCCAGTCTTAGCAAAACGGAACAAGACCATGGATGGCATAGATCTAAAGAATATCGAGACGACTACCCGCCCGCGCCCAAAACGAGAAGATGTGGAGGCCGCTGTTCGTTTGTTGATTGAATGGACCGGTGATAACCCCGACCGGGAGGGTCTTGTGGATACGCCCGCGCGCGTGGTTCGTGCCTATGAAGAGTTCTTTGCGGGCTATGAAACGGATCCGGGCGAGCTTTTAGCCCGAACCTTCGATGAGACCAATGGCTATAGCGATATGGTTCTGCTGCGCGACATGCGTTTAGAATCTCATTGCGAACACCATATCGTGCCCATTATCGGCAAAGTGCACGTGGCGTATTTGCCCGATCAGCGTGTGGTGGGTATCAGCAAGCTGGCCCGGGTAGTCGATGGCTATGCCAAGCGCTTACAAATTCAAGAAACCCTGACCAATCAAATTGCCCATACCATCCAGGATGTGCTCAAGCCACGGGGTGTCGCGGTACTGATCGAAGCGTCCCATATGTGCATGACCACCCGTGGTATTCATAAGACAGGGGTCAGCATGGTCACCCGCTGTCTGCTTGGTGCATTTGACACGGATCGGGAATTGCGCCAGGAATTCTTGTCATTGGTCGGCAGCCGGGGTTAACCAGCGGATAACCCGTTACGGAATCTTGGCCATTGCCGGATGCGGGGTGCATACCGCGCCCATCAACGCCCCTTACGATCACAGCGCGCGGCCTTCGCCGGCCACGGTGATCACAGCCTGACGAGTGCACGGCCTTTATCATGAACCAGGAGCCACGAGGATAGCATGGAGGTTGTTCTCGATTTTGGCCTGCGCGTCATCGGGCAGTTTCAATCCCCGACCCTGGCGTTTTTGATCGGTGGTTTGCTGCTAGCGGCCTCAGGATCAAAGCTGGTTATCCCGGACGCGATTTATAAATTCGCTGTCTTTATGCTGCTGATGCGCATTGGCATGAAAGGCGGTATGGAGATCCGCGAGGCAGAATTGAGCGATATGATTCTGCCGATCATCGCCGCGATCGTCATTGGCGCAGGCATTGTGCTGTTGGGGCTTGCCACCTTGGCGCGTATGCCCGGGGTTAAACGGGATGACGCGATTGCGACCGCGGGCCTATTTGGTGCGGTGAGTGCGTCAACCCTGGGGGCCGCCATGGTGCTGCTTGAGCAAGATGGCGTTGCCTATGAGGCTTGGGTGCCGGCTCTTTACCCTTTTATGGATATACCCGCCCTGGTGTTAGCGATTGTCTTGGCCCGGGTTTACAGTGAACGCGAGGGTACCTCGAAGGGCAAACGTACGCCTGTGGGGTCCATCGTCAAAGACAGCCTGCAAGGCTCGGCCCTGTCAGCCTTAATTCTAGGCCTCATACTTGGGCTGCTGACGCGGCCTGATCCGGTATTTGAGAGCTTTTATGATCCGCTGTTCCGCGGTCTGTTGTCAGTGTTGATGCTGATCATGGGCATGGAGGCTTGGCAGCGGTTAAATGAGCTGCGACGGGTGGCGCAATGGTATGCTGTCTATGCCGCCATCATGCCCATGCTCCACGGTTTGATCGCCTTTGGGTTGGGCTATCTTATTCATCTGGTGACCGGCTTCAGCCCCGGTGGTGTGATCTTGTTGGCCGTGCTGGCGGCCTCATCCTCCGATGTGTCAGGCCCACCAACCTTGCGCGCGGGTATCCCGAGCGCGAACCCCTCAAGCTATATCGGGTCATCCACCAGTGTCGGCACGCCGATTGCGATTGGCCTGGGCATCCCGTTCTTTATGGCGTTGGCAGAGATCGTGTTTTAAGCAGTTTAAAGGCAAGCACGCTCAGGCAATAAACCGGCGATAGACCCGCTTATACTTTGAACTTACCTGGCCGTAGGATCTGGACCGGTTCGGTATAGGTGATGCCCGAATAATTATCGAAATACTCGTCGACGACCGCGGCTGTAATCTGCTCTGCGGTATCGTGATCAGGCACGATGGCTTCGATTTTCACATTCTCTAGAATAGAGTTTACCTGGGGCACGCGACCCATGCGCCGTTTCCCGCGGCTCCCCTTACCGCCAGCGGCGGTGTAGGTGTAGCCCGTCACCCCATGGCTTTCGAGCAAGTCAGCCACGCCCTCAAGGATCGAGCGTTCGGTAATAATGACGATTTTGGTGGCGGCGTGCATGCCACGGCTCCCTTGCTTTTCCATGCCTTGTGATGCCGTAACCTCATGGCTTTGGCAAGGTTCTTTGGTGATCGTCTCACGTGTTCGTAGTACGGCTAAATCATAGGGATATTGGATATAGGCACGCCGATGATAAGCGGTGTTAAACACGACCCAGTTGGATAAACAGGGGGAAGTTAGATTGTCGTGTTGCATCAGGTTGGCCCCAATGATCGGCGATTGTGGCCATGGCCTTAGGGATCGGATTTTCCCCGTGCTGTTTGATATAGCGTTGGGTCGCAGACCAGCTGGTAAAATAACCTTCAAGACTAGTAAGCGTCCATTGGGCTGGCATGGCGAATTGGGGCGTCTCAAGACGCTCAAAAGGAAAGGCGAGACTGCGATAGCCCTGTTCGATATGGAAACGCTCAGACGGCCAATACGCGCCTAAAACCTCGCTATAGAGATGGTTCATAATGCGATCAATGGCGGGATCATCAAACTGATGCAGGCCATAGGCAATGGTCGCGATAAGGCCGCCAGGCTTTAATACGCGACGCACCTCCCCGTAAAACGCATCAAGTGGAAACCAATGGAGCGCTTGCGCCACGGTGACCAAATCCACGCTGTTATCAGCCGCGGGCAGGGCATCCGCAGGGGCGCAAGAAAAGGTGATATTGGGCACGGGCGTTGCGTTATCGATCTGCGCTTGGGAGGCATCACAGGCCAATACTTGGCGAAAATGTTTGGCTAAACCTGTCGCCGCCTGGCCATTGCCAGTGGCCACGTCCAGGGCGGTATCCAAGGCGTTGTTGTTGGCCATCACCTGGTCGGCCAGAAATGCAAATAAAGCTGGCGGGTAGCTTGGCCGTGCCGCGGCATAGGTTGCGGCTTGGGTGGAGAAATGGTCTTTGAAACCCATGATGCTGGTGCCTGATGCGTAGGTGTCGCGGCTTGGTGATCGGTGGCTGATGACTGATGTCTGGTAAACTGGGATCGTCGGTCCGTGATGAGCGTGGTAAGATTAGCAAGTTATGATGCTGTTAGACCAACGATAAATCCGCCAATGACTGATCCCAAAACCACTGGTTTTCATAACGTTGCCTGTCATAACGCTACCCGTCATAAAGCTGGCCGTCATAAGAAGAGCAGCCACGATACATCGCCGCTTAGCGCTTGTGGTGATGAGGCGACTTGCGCCCTGTGCCGTCGATCATTCCTGCGCATGGGTGCCGCGGCGGCGGGTTGTGCCTGTGCTGGCTGGGGCTTGCCCGCTCTCGGCCAGCCGAAATTGCCCTATAATGGGCCCAATGTGATCATCATTCGCTTTGGTGGTGGGGTGAGACGGCGGGAAACCATCGATCCAGACCATACCTTTGCCCCCTATACGCGCCATATTTTAGCCCCCCAGGGCACCTTGTTTACCAACATGCAGATGGCCGAAGAGCATGGCGCGGTGCCCAGCCACGGGGAGGGGACCTTATATATCCTCACCGGCCATTATGAGGAATACAAGGACATCGAGGGACGGTTTTTAGGTGTGCGTTACGAACCAAAAGTCCCGACCTTATTCGAATATCTCCGGCGTCTTTATGATATCGCCACCGATGAGGCGTTGATCATCAATGGTGAAGACCGGATGGATGAAGAGTTCTATACCTTTAGCCAGCATCATTTATTTGGCCTGGATTATCGCGCGGAAACCATCAGCTTGTTTCGCTTTAAACGCTGGTTGGCGCGCCAACAATTAAAAGAAAACCGGTCGGCTGATGAGATTGCCGAGATAGAAGCGCGGTTGGCTGAACTGGGCACGGTTGATTATCGCAAGACGGGCGTGGCGGAGGAAACCCCGCGGCTGCAACGCTTTTGGGAAGAGTGGCGCAAGCATTTCGGCGATGACGGGTTCAAGAACCCACGGGGTGATCGCTTACTGACAGAGCTGAGCATCCGCGCCCTGCGCCAATTACGGCCACGGTTGATGATGATCAACTACCAGGATCCCGATTATGTCCATTGGGGTAACGCAAGCCATTACACCCGCGGGATCACGGTGATTGACCAAGGGATCGAAGAGATTGTCACCGCCATCAACGCGGATCCGTTTTACAGCGGGCGGACGATCTTGGCCCTGGTGCCCGATTGTGGGCGAGACACAAACGCCTTGATGGACGTGCCGTATCAGCACCATTTCAAAAGCAAATCATCATTTGATATCTGGGGGTTGCTTGTGGGCCCCGGTATCAACCGTGGCCAGGTTGTCGACACGCCGGTCGAGCAAATCGATATGGCCGCCACCATTGGTCAAATGATGGGCTTTAAGACCAGTTTTGGTGATGGCACGGTGCTTGAGGCGGCCTTATGACCGACACGACGACCATTGATGGTGCTGCTGCCGATCAGCCAGCAGCCGCTGATGGCGCGGCTCACGATGCCGCCCATGGTGCAGCATCAACCGGGCTTGGCGTTGTCCGTCGGTTTATCGGCTGGCTCGCGCGCATTGTGGTCGGTGGTTTTCTCTGCCTACACCCCATCGGCAGCTTACTAATTCTGGGCTGGACACAACGGCGTGCGGCGGTCAAGGCACAAGCCTACTGGCATGATGTGGCGGGCCATCGATTGGCACAACCGCTGCCCGGCTGGGTCTTCGGCACCAAAACAAGCCAGGGATGGCGGCGGTGGTTTGGTGGGCTACGGGATAATCTTACCGTGGGCGTGGCAACGGCGTTTAACGCCTCCATCTTGCTGCTGCCGGCCACTGTCTTCATGCTTTTTGCCTGGTGGGGTGGTTGGGAAAACTCGTTTAACAAGGGTTATGAGCAAGCCTGGGTGGGGCCCACTGTCAGCCTGGTGGGTATCGCTTGGTTTATCCCGGCTGCAATGTACAGTCTGTTTGCCCAGGGGCGTCAAGCGGTGGCGGGCTGGCGGGCGTTTTTTGACTGGCGCTTGAACCTCACCCTGATGCTCAGCCGACCCTGGCAGGTCGGCATTTTAGCCATGGCCGCTTTATTGGGCACGCTGCCTTTTACCCTGGCCCGTATGCTACCGTTCTTTTTCCCGGATATCATCGCGGGGTTCGACACAATGGATGTGGCGCAATACGAGGCCCTGGCCTGGCAGTATAGCTGGGCCACGTTGATTTATTTGGTGGCGTTGGGGCTGTGGTTGCGCCATTTGGCAGCGCTTTGTTATGCGGCCGCGTGTTTGCATTGTTTGAAACGCGGCGATGTGACCTTTGATATGTTGCGGGACCCCGAACAAGCAGCCTTGCAATCACTCAACCTCCATGAGGTGACGATCGAAACACCACCACGCTGGTGGTGGCGCTTGATCCGCCGGTTCAGTGACCGGGTGCAGCAAATTGGCTTTCTGATGGGCGCTGCGATGGCCTGGTTTGGGGTGATCGCGCAACTTTATATTGCGCAATTTGCCAACCACTCTTGGATCTTGTGGGTAAATCACCCGGTTCTATCCTTCGCCTGGGTGCCGGTGCCCCAGGTTTATTAGGCTAGTGCAACAACCCGGCCATGATGCCCAATACCCAGCCGCTCAGGGCAATGGCGCTGGCGGTCATGGCGGCCTGGCGATAGCAGCTGCCCAGCAAATGGGCCCGTAAACGCAACAGGGCGGCATAATCGCTTTTGTAGGACGGGGCCGTGCGTAGCCAGGCCCAGGCTGACAGCGACTTTACCATCAGGATGGTGGCGGTGATGGCAAACATGGTACCGCCCACATTAAGCGCAATGGCTGGCTCGCGGCTTAGGGCGATCATCGCCAAACCGATACCCAGCGATGCGATCATCAGGCCAAAAATAATAGAGCCGCGCGTATCTTGAAGCAGGCGCTCGGTATCCAAGGCCGATAGGGTCTGTTCATCCATAGTGCATCATCCGTTATCAAAACCGCATAATGGGGTCTGTATGAAGCGAGATGGGGCAAAGCGGGTTGGGGTCTATGGTGCTGCCACGGGACTATTGAGTTTGCCGCAACAATCAATAACGCCAACGGGGGTCTGCTGTTTATAGACATCACAAGTCAGGCGAATTAGCTTAATCCTATCAGAGGTATAAGAATCTGCGCCTGGAACGGTGCTGTTAATAGGGAGTTTCAAGCCACCATGCTCATGGGTTTACGCCACTGCCATAACGTTAGCCAATTCCGTAAACTGGCCAAGCAACGCCTGCCAGGACCGATTTTCCATTACATCGATGGCGCAGCCGATGATGAGGGAACCTATCGCCGCAATACGGAAGCCTATGAGCAAATGGATTTGGTCCCCAATGTGTTGGCGGGGGTTGAAGAGATTGATATGAGCGTTGAGGTCATGGGCCAAAAACTGGACATGCCGATCTTTTGCTCCCCCACAGCATTACAACGCTTATTCCACCATGATGGTGAGCGGGCGGTGGCGAAAGCGGCCCAGAAATTTGGCACGATGTTTGGTGTCTCATCCTTGGGCACGGTGAGTGTTGAGGAGATTGGCAAGCTGATTTCCACGCCCAAGATGTTCCAGTTCTATTTCCATAAGGATCGTGGGCTGAACGCCAGCATGATTGAGAGGGCGAAAGCCGCTAATTTTAACGTCATGGCCCTGACCGTGGACACCATCACCGGTGGTAACCGCGAACGGGATCTGGAAACCGGCTTTACTTCACCGCCGAAACTAACACCCTCGAGTGTGATCAGTTTTGCCACCCATCACATGTGGGCGATCAACTATTTCACCCATGAGAAATTCTCGCTCCCCCATTTGGATACCCATGTGAAGGAAGGCTCAAACATCGCGGTATCCGTGGGTGATTATTTCTCGAACATGCTTGATCAAAACATGTCCTGGAAAGACGCCGAAGAGATCTGCGCCAAATGGGATGGCCAGTTCTGCCTCAAGGGCATCATGAGCGTGGCGGATGCCAAAAAGGCCGTGGATATTGGGGCAACCGGTATCATGGTCTCAAACCATGGCGGCCGCCAATTGGACGGATCACGCAGCCCGTTTGACCAGCTCGCTGAAATCGTTGATGCCGTGGGCGATAAGATCGATGTGATCTGTGATGGCGGTGTCCGGCGCGGTACCCATGTGCTTAAGGCCCTGGCCACCGGGGCCAAGGCGGTGTCGGGGGGGCGCATGTATCTTTATGCCCTCGCAGCCGCAGGCCAGCCGGGGGTCGAGAAGGCGCTGGGCAATATGCGCACGGAGATTGAGCGGAACATGAAGCTGATGGGCGTGACCAAAGTGGATCAGCTAACCCGCGATCACTTACGCGCTCGTCCTTAAGCCAGGCGACCTTAAGGCACGCGACCTTAGGCATGTGGCCCTGGAGTAAGTGATCAGGCTATTTGCCAACCATCAGCCTGGTATCCCGGCTTCACAAAGCTGCGCGGCCATTCGCTTCTATCAAATGCGATTGGTCATGGCCTGACGCTCTTGCCGCGGTGATTGGTCGTCGCTGGCTGTGTAGGTGCGCGGCCCATTCTGCGGTGGGGTAGGCGGGGTCAGCATGTGTTCCAAGAACTTTTGCCGCTGGACCGCATCGCCGCGCTCGGTCTGGGCGCGTGCGTTCACCGCCATATTCATGATCAAAGCGTTGACCATCAAGCCACGCACATTGCCGTTTTGGGTCTCGGCTGCTTTCTCAGGCAGCTCAATCTTGTGATACTCAGCCAAGGCAAGGGTGGAGGTGACCAGGGAAGCTGCTTTTTGACTGGCTTGCACCACGGTCATGGGTTTTTGTGGATCAGGCTGGGTGATCGCTTGGATCTGTTCCTTTAAATCACCAAGGCCGCTACCATCACCAGGCTCGGCGTCCTTGAACCCCGGCACTTTATCCAAGGTTTGGTTCACAAAGCCCAGGGCGCCATGCATGCCCATTTGATATTGCATCTGCTTGACTTGCAT
>JBCCBF010000275.1:0-3951 GCA_039814445.1 Pseudomonadota bacterium | reverse complement strand
CGAGCGCAAACCCACCCGCTCGGCATGACGTCGCAGCATCCGGGCAGCGAGCGCGTGGAAGGTACCCAGCCACCAGCCTTCCACCGGCACACCGAGCAACCCACCGACCCGCTCGCGCATCTCGCGCGCAGCCTTGTTGGTGAAGGTTACGGCCAGGATTTGATGGGGCGCTGCCTTACGGGTTGCCAGCAAATGGGCAAGCCGGGTGGTTAGCGCCCGGGTCTTGCCCGTACCCGCCCCCGCCAACACCAGCACCGGTCCATCGGTGGTCAGTACCGCTTCTCGTTGCGGGGCGTTAAGGCCGTGCATATAGGGCGGCTCATCACCGGTCGGCACCGGCGCCTGACCGCCAGGATCAATCATCGCATCACTCATGGTGGTAATGAATATAGCAGCGGCTTGATTAGAACCAACCAGACAAAAAGATCAAACCAGGAACATTTGACCTTTTATGTGCATAATTGGGACAGATGTCCCGGCTGACTAGCCGCGCGCTTTAGCCCTGGGGTTTGTCGGCGTTGACCGTTCGGGCGGCGGATGATCACTCTTGGTTACTGGGTGTGTCCCGGGTTGAGCATAACGAGCGCACCAATCGTACTTACCCAGCAATCCGATGGCGCGCGGGGCCAAACAGACAGGCCAAAGCGAGGATGACCCCACTGACCGTGGCGATCATACCAGCCGCACTCACCGCGTTATCAGCGCCCAGCCATAAGGGGCCGTAGCCCGCCAACACATAACCGAAAACGGCTGATAACAGGGCAAACAGGACAGACCAGGCAACCTGGCGGCCTAACCGATCAGTCATCAGCCGGGCTGCCGCTGGCGGGCAGATCATCATGGCGATGACAATGATCGAACCCACCGCATCAAAAGCCGCCACCGCGGCCACGGCCACCAGGATAACAAGCGCCAGATTGAGTGCCTTAACCCGAATGCCCACGGTGGCCGCATAGCTGGGATCAAAAGTGGCAATCTGGAGCTGTCGCCACCACAGCCCGATGAAAACACTGACCAGTGCTGTTGCGGCCATCACCCGCCAGAGCTGCGGCGGTAAAGCAGCCAGGGCATCAGGATCGAGAAAGGATGACCAGCCCTGCCCTTGCCACCAAATCAGGCTTTCCAAATTGCCATAGAGCGCATGCTCCACATCCAGGTGTACCTGGCTCGTGTCTGATTGTTCGAGCAACAAGATGCCAGCGGCAAACATGGTGGTGAACACCACTCCCATGGCTGCACCGGCTTCGATGCGGCCCAGATGGCGGACCACCTCAATCAACGCCACCGCGATGATCGCCGCGGCGGCCGCCCCCAGCATCATCGGTCCGGTCGCAACAGCCCCGGTCACCAGAAAACCAAGCACAACCCCGGGCAGCACCACATGGCTGATGGCATCACCGATAAGCGCCTGACGGCGCAAGAGCAGGAAATTACCCGGCAGGGCACAGGCCAGGCTGGCAAAGATGCCAATCAGGATCGGGATCAGGCTTAAGGCGATAAACTCATTCATGGGCGAGCCGCCCCCCACCCACGCCCGCCACCAAGGCTGGCTGACCGCGCACATCAGCATCAAGCACCGCGATCTGATCGGGGGTCAGCACCTGGGTAATTGGGGTCAGGCCATCATAGCGCCCAGCCAAAGCACCGTCAGGATCACGGCGGCGAGCCAGCGCCCAGCGGGCCTCATCCTCGGCCACCAGCCGGGCTGCGGCCTTGCCCTCAAGGGTTGGCACCCCGTCGGGCTGCAACAGACCTTCACGGGCCAGCAGACGGCGGCTGACCGGCTCCAAAATCGGCTCACCACGGGATAGGGCCAGCAAACCTTGGCGGCGATGCACCACTTTTTGGAACCGCGACCAGGCGAGCCAGGCGGCCAGCACTCCGCGGCTCGGGGCAAACAGCATGGAGATGGTAAACAAGCAGGTGGCGGTCAGGACAATCACCGCCCCCGTGGGCAGGTCATCGCCGCTGGCAGATATGGCGGTCCCCAGAAAACAGGCTATCCCACCAAGCCCACCGGCGATCAGCATCATCCGGTCCGCGCGGTCGGTCCAAAACCGGGCGGCCACCGGCGGGATGATCATCAGCGCCACGATCAAGATAAGCCCTACAATCTTCAACCCAATCACGGTCACCGCGAGAGCCAATAGCATCATCAGGCGATCCGTATGATTGGTCTTAATACCGAGGGTTTCAGCATAGCCTTGGTCAAACGCCACCAACACCATGCGGCGCCAAGACAGGGCAATGACCACGGCCACCAACCCGGCCATCACTAAAACACTGATCGCCTCGGCGCGCAGCATGGCAGCTGCCCCACCCAACAAGAAACCTTCTAAACCCGCGGGCTTACCGATACCGAGGGTTTGAATGATGGTCAGGAACACAATGCCCAAGCCAAAGGTGACCGACAGAACCGCGCCAATCGCCGCGTCTTCGGTCAGCCGGGTGCGTTTGGTCATCCATTCGACAGCCCATAGGCCAAAGCCGGCGGTGACCGCCGCCCCCACGAGCAGGCCGGGCAAAAAGCGTCCCTCGCCGCCTAGAGACGCCATGATTATAAAAGCGATCCCAATACCCGGCAGGGTTGCGTGGCTAATGGCATCCGAGACCATGGCGCGGCGGCGTAACAGGACAAAACAGCCAATTGCCCCGGCCGTGATCCCCAGCAGGGTGGCACCCACAGCCACCAGCGCAGCGTTGTAGCCCGCTGAGAAGGTTAAAGCGCGTAGGAGTAAGTCAGCATCCATCGGATCGATCAATCATGCCCATGGGTTATGACACGGCGGCCGCCAACCGAGCATCATTCAAGCGCCCCCCATAGGCCGCGTTAACGTTGTCGGTGGTGAGCGTCGTGGCCATGGGCCCCTCGGCAATGGCCTGGCAATTGATCAGCAGCACCCGGTCGAAATACTCATGCAACGTGGTTAGATCATGATGCACCGCTAGCACAGTCTTGCCGGCGTCTCGCAGACTATGGAGCACAGCCACGATGGCTTTTTCCGTGGCCGCATCCACCCCGGCAAAAGGCTCGTCCATGATCAGCAGATCTGCCTGTTGGGCCAAGGCACGGGCCAGAAAAACCCGTTGTTGCTGCCCACCCGATAACGCACCGATCTGGCGGTTTGCGAAACCGTGCATCCCCACGCGCTCCAGGCATTCATGGGCCAGGATGCGATCCCGCTTGGGGATCAGGCCAAACCACCCCGTACGCCGGTATGCTCCCATGGTCACCACATCGATCACCCGGGTCGGGAAATCCCAATCAACACTGGCGCGTTGCGGCACATAGGCAAACCGGTCGCGCTGATGGGCCAAGGGCTGGCCGAACACTTGCACCTCTCCTGCCAGTTTGGGCAGGATGCCTAACGCCCCTTTAAGCAAGGTGGATTTACCCGCACCGTTCGGCCCCACAATGGCCATCATGGAACCCTGGGGCACCGTCATATCGATGGCAAACACCGCCGGCTTGGCCCCATAGCTGACCGTCAGCCCCCGTAACGTTAAGGGCTGAGGCTGATCGCATGCCTCCTCTGATGACCCCGTAAGCGCAGCCTTGGTGCTGGCCGTTGCCAGGGGGGGCGTCGTGAGCGGCGCCATAGGCGGGATGCGGTCGGGCATGGGGGTCAGCTTCCCTGGCCTAAGCGATCATTCAACCCGCGGGCGGGCACATCACCACCCAGGGCTTGGGTAATCGCCGTCGTGTTATGGTCGATCATCCCGACATAGGTGCCTTCATAGATACCTGCCTCGCCCATGGCGTCGGAAAACAGTTCACCGCCAATGGTCACTTTGTGGCCGCGGGCGGCCGCCCCTTCGATCAGGGCGCGGATATTGCGGTCGGACACGGAGCTTTCGACAAACACCGCCCGCACCTGGTCCGTCACCAAGCGATCCACCAATTCCTCAATCCGGCGTAACCCTGCCTCACTTTCGGTGGAGATGCCTTGG
>JBCCBF010000364.1:0-2540 GCA_039814445.1 Pseudomonadota bacterium | reverse complement strand
TCGCCATCATCCTCATCATCACCGGCACCCCAGCCATCTTCATCAAGCAGGGTATCCGTTGCCATCACGTCCTCAGGCGGTGTTTTCTCATACGGCGCCAAGGCATCAAACAGCATGCTTAAGCCATCCCCATGCTCGGCTGACAACCGTAGCGGTTCGCCAAGGCCAAGGGAGAAAGCTTCCAGATACCCGCCCTCACCGGCCTTGCCCTCGGCCTTGTTGGCGACCAGGATGACAGGCTGAGATAACCGACGTAATTTATTGGCAAAGAACTCATCAAGCGGGGTAATACCAGCTCGGGCATCAATCAAAAACAAAACCACATCAGCCTGTTCGACGGCTTCTTCTGTTTTCAGCCGCATGCGGCCCGCTAGTTTCTCGTCGGGCTCATCCTCCAGCCCAGCCGTATCGAGCACATCGAAGTAAAGATTGCCGATCCGGCCATCGCCACGACGCCAATCACGGGTTAAACCCGGCGTGTCATGGACCAGCGCCTGGCGCTTACCCACCAAACGGTTAAACAGGGTGGATTTGCCCACATTTGGGCGTCCGACCAGGGCGATGGTAAAGCTCATAATAATGGCCGTGACATTAGGGATACGGGGTAATTCAGGCGATCCGTTTTGATGGGATCAGCGCCTGGTTTTGGCACAAACCTAGCGATAGGCCGTGAGCGTGCCGCCTTCATCCAGGAGCAATAAAGTGTTGTCAACGATGACCGGATCAATGATCACGGCATCTCGGCTTTCCCACTCAGTGAGTGGTTGGCCATTGGTTGGGTCAATCTCTAACACTGTTTCATCACTACCGGCAATCAACAGCCGACCGCCTGCCAAAATGGGGCTTGTCCAGACGATAGGATCTTCCCGGTCTTCTTCGTCTTCATATTGCGGCAAGGGCGTGACCCAGCGAATGCGGCCATCCTGACGGGTTAGGGCCACCAGCTCATTGTCGTTCGAGATCACGAACAAAAAGTCACCCGCCACCACCGGTGTCGCAGTACTGCCAAGCCGTCGCTGCCAACGGCGTGTGCCATTGCGAATATCAATGGCCAAGAACCGTTGGGCATGCCCAATCGTGTAAACAACCCCATCGGCGATCACCGGCATGGCCTCAATATCCGCAAGGCTTGCCATCATCCCTAAACGGCGCACCGGGGCGACGCTATCTTGCCAAACACTGGTACCATTCTCGATCCGCAACCCATGGATTTCGCCCGAGGAATAACCACTCACGACCACCGTGCCATCGGTGGCGGGGCTTGCCCCACCCAATAAACCGGCCGCCTCAATCAACCCACCATGATCCCACGCCACCGTACCGGTAGCGGCATCATGGGCGATTAACCGGTTGTCCACCGTGATCACAAAAACGCGGCCTTGGGCAATGGTCGGGGCAGCCCTTGATGGAGCTGAAAGGCGCTGACGCCAAAGCTCATTCCCCGTTTCGGCCTCAAACGCCACCAAAGTGGCATAGCCGGTAGTCACAAAAATTCGGCCCTCAGCCAGACCAATACCGCCGGTCAGGACATCGTCATCCTCATCATCCAAACGGGTTTCCACAGACCACAGCTCACGGCCATTGCTTAGATCAAAGGCTCGTAATTCCGCATCCGTATCCAGGGTATAGACGCGCCCTTCGGCCACAATAGGTTGGGCCACCAAGCGCACCGCACGGGATGAACCCGAGCCAATATCAGCACGCCAGATGGGCTCCAATGCCGTACCGAGGGACAGGTGCCCCATATTGTGATCGGGATAACCGCCCGCTTGAGGCCATTCGCGGTTGGTAAAGGATGATGGCACCGAGATCTGTAATTGGCTTAACTCAGGGTCAGGCTCTAGCTGCCGCTCTAATTGCAGCACCGATAGACGCTCACCGGGGAGCGGTGGCTTTTCATCATCTTCAAAAAAATCGCCGACCGTATCACACCCGGTAAGGGCCACCATTAGTAAGGCTGCCATTCCCATGAGAAGGCCGGTCCGAGGGGAAAAGTCACCGCGAAAAATAGCCCAGCGGGCACCGTGAAAAGCACGCATTTAGGATTGCTCCGGGTCTTCTGGAACACCATAGATCTCAGTCCATTGAAACAGACGACGGCGCATGCTGACCGGTAGATTTGGCTCAAGCAACAAATCGGCAATCATTGCCCGGCCGGTTTCCACATCACCATTTTCAATATGCAACAAAGCTTGCAGCTCAAGGGCGGACCAGCGCCAGGTAATCGCTGGATTTGTGAGCGGCTCTAATTCAGCGATAAGATCTTCGGCCGGGGTATCACCGTCCATCCGTAGCATAATGGCGTATAACAAGGCTAAATCTTGAAGCTCATCAGGTAGGTTCGGATCGAGGGCCAGTGTCTGATAATTGTCCAACGCGCCGCCTATATTGCCTTCTCGCGCTAATTGACCCGCCAAGCAGAACTCCCCCCGGCCAAGGCTCTCCGTGGTGGGGAAGGCCGGCCTATGGGGGTTGGATGGCGGAGGCATCGTGGCAGCCGCTGGCCGCGGCGAAGCGCCCACCACGACGGCCGTCGCCGC
>JBCCBF010000101.1:0-8447 GCA_039814445.1 Pseudomonadota bacterium | reverse complement strand
TCGGTGGCGAATTCGAAATTTGGCCCTTCAACAATCGCATCCACGGGGCAGGCCTCCTGGCACAGACCGCAATAGATGCATTTGGTCATATCAATGTCGTAACGAGTCGTCCGCCGGGAGCCATCATCGCGGGGCTCAGCCTCAATAGTAATCGCCAAGGCCGGACAAACCGCCTCACATAGCTTGCACGCAATGCAGCGCTCTTCACCGTTTGAGTAACGGCGCAAGGCGTGTTCACCACGAAAACGTGGGCTGATCGGCCCCTTCTCAAAGGGGTAATTCAAGGTCACCTTGGGCTTAAACATATATTTAAGCGTCAAGGCTAAGCCCTTCACAATCTCAGCCAAGAGAAAGCTTTGTGCTGTTCGGTCAAGCATAGCCATAGTGAAAACCGCTCCTTATGACCCGGGCAGGCTATCGGTGGCGACAAGGATACCGGCCACAACCAGCACCCATAGCAGGGAAAACGGCAGGAACACTTTCCAGCCCAGACGCATCAGCTGATCGTAGCGATAACGTGGCAAGGTGGCGCGAACCCACAAGAAGACAAACAGACACAAGGCGGTCTTCAGGGAAAACCAAACAATGCCTGGCACCCAGGTAAAGGGTGCGAAATCCAACCCAAAGGGTGGCAGCCAGCCGCCCAGGAACAACACCACGGTCATCCCGCTCATCAGGATCATGTTGGCGTATTCACCCAAGAAGAACAGGGCGAAACCCATGGCGGAATATTCCACATGGAAACCCGCGACAATCTCACTCTCACCTTCTGGCAGGTCAAACGGCGCGCGGTTTGTTTCAGCCAAGCACGAGATGAAAAACACGATCAGCATGGGGAACAACAACACCCACATCCACACCGGGCGATCCGCCAAGACGATTTCTTGCAAATTCAAGGTGCCGGTACATAACAGCACGGTCACAATCACCAGGCCGATCGATACCTCATAAGACACCATCTGGGCCGCAGAGCGCATGGCGCCTAAAAAGGCATAGACCGAATTGGACGCCCAACCGGCCATGATCACGCCGTAAACCCCGAGTGATGATATGGCGAAGAGATAAAGGACACCCACATTGATATTGGCGAGCACCCAGCCCTCATCCACCGGAATAACCGCCCAGGCAACCAGGGCCAGAAAGAAGGTCAGCATCGGTGCCAAGACAAAGATCAGCCGGTTCGCCCCACTGGGTATGATGATCTCTTTTGATAACAGCTTAAGACCGTCGGCTATTGGCTGTAACAAACCAAAGGGCCCCACAACCGCTGGGCCTTGACGCAATTGCGCAGCCCCCAACACCTTACGCTCGGCATAGGTAAGATAAGCCACCGACAACAAAACCACGCCGACAATCAGCATGATATGCCCCAGCATCCAGGCGCCAGGTATGACGTATGTCGTCAGAAAATCATCCATCGGTGCCAGTCCTTACGGCGCTATCGGGATCCTGGCCTTCCAGAATTTGTTGGACACAGTCAGCCATGGTCTTCGATGCCCGCGAGATGGCGCATGTCTGATAGAAATTATCGACCGCGATACCAAACGCTTCATCACCCATGGCCCCGTCCACGCCAAAGCTCGACGGTGTCGCCACTTGTGGGCTGTCAATGGACGCGAAGGCAGGGTGTGCGGTCATCAACGCCTTGCGTACAGCTCCATGACTATCATAGGGCAAGGTTTGGCCTAGGGCTTCTGATAGGGCCCGGATAATTGTCCAATCCTCGCGCGCCTCACCCGGCGCGAACACAGCCCGGCGCGTCGACTGCACGCGGCCTTCCAGGTTCATGTACAACGCGGTTTTTTCAGAATAGGCCGAGCCGGGAAGGATCACATCCGCCTTACCGGCCACTTTATCGCCGTGATGGCCCTGGTAGATGACAAAGGCATCATCCAGGTCGTCCGTGGGCAATTCATCCGCCTCAAGCAGATAAAGCGCTTTTATCTTTTGGCCCCTAACATCACGCAATAAGTCACTGAGTTGTCGTGCTTTTTCCCGAGGTGCAAACCCCATGCTCAAAGCGCCAACCCGGGCGGCAGCCGTGTGCAACAGGCCCAAGCCATGCCAGTCATCACGGGCCAGCTTGTACGTATCGACCAGCTTGTTCAGCGTCGCATGTATGGCCAGGCCGTCATCGCGGCGGAATGCGGCCATACCAACCATCACCAATGGTTTTTTCGCGGCCTTGAGTGCCTTGGCAAACGCGCCCTTCCCGGCAATTAAATCGGACAGGGTTTGTGGCCCAGCCCCCAGATAATCATAGGGGTAGGTTAGATCCTCTTGCTGGCCAATCACACCAACCGTCAGCCCGCCTTGCAAGTAGCGCTTGCGGATCCGGGCGTTGACCAAGGTCGCCTCAACCCGCGGGTTAGCGCCGATGATCAAAATGGTATCGGCCTGTTCAATCCCCGCGATACTGGGGTTAAACAAGAAGCCCGCAGGTATGGTGGGATCGAAATTCGCCCCATCCTGGCGGCATTCCAACTGGTTGGAGCCAAGGGATGCCATCAGCTCTTTGAGCAAGAACATGGTTTCGGCATCGGCCTGATCACCCGCGATCGCGGCAATTTCCTCACCCTTCAAGGCTGACAACCCATCCCGGATCGCCGTAAAAGCCTCGGCCCACGATGCCGGTTTTAATGCCCCATCACGCCGGACATAGGGCTGGTCCAAGCGGCGTTTCTTTAGGCCATCACAGGCATAGCGGGTTTTGTCAGAAATCCATTCCTCGTTCACATCTTCATGCAACCGCGGCTGTACGCGCAGCACTTCAGACCCACGGGCATCCATACGGATATTGGAGCCGACAGCATCCATTACATCGATGGTCTGGGTCTTCCGCAATTCCCAAGGCCGGGCGTTGAAGGCATAAGGCTTTGAGGTCAAAGCACCCACCGGGCACACATCAATCATGTTACCCGATAGCTCCGATGAGACAGCGCGTTCCACATAGGGACCGATTTCGGAATGCTCGCCACGACCCGTCATGCCCATTTCAGGCACCCCGGCGATCTCATCGGCAAACCGCACACAGCGGGTACAGTGAATACACCGAGTCATTACCGTTTTTACCAAGGGACCCAGATACTTATCAGGCACCGCTCGTTTATTTTCGGCAAACCGGCTGCGATCAAAACCATAGCCCATGGCTTGGTCTTGCAGGTCACATTCCCCGCCCTGATCACAAATCGGGCAATCCAGCGGGTGATTGATCAACAGCATTTCCATCACGCCGTTGCGAGCCTTTTTGACCTTCTCAGAATTGGTGTGGATCGTCATGCTGTCGCCCGCGGCCATGGCACAGCTGGCCACCGGTTTAGGCGCGCCTTCCAATTCCACCAGGCACATCCGGCAATTGGCCGGCACCGATAAACGGTCATGGTAGCAAAAGCGCGGGATCTCAACGCCCACCTGCTCGCAGGCCTGGAGGATCGAGCTGCCAGCTTCGACCTCCACTTCAATCCCATTGACGGTTAGTTTTGGCATCGGTTTATCGTCCCCTACTCTGCCGCAACCATCGGGTTTTCCCGATCAGCCAGGCGACGGTATTCCAAAATTCGTTGTTCCATTTCGGACCGGAAATGCCGGATTAGCCCCTGGATTGGCCAGGCTGACGCATCCCCATGGGCACAGATCGTATGACCTTCAATCTCGGTCGTCACATCGAGCAACATGTCGATTTCTTCCACCTTGGCGTCGCCCTTGGCCATGCGTTGCATGACCCGGTACATCCAGCCCGTCCCCTCCCGACACGGGGTGCATTGGCCGCAGCTCTCATGCATATAGAAACGTGATAAGCGGGCGATGGCCTTCACCACATCGGTGGATTTGTCCATGACAATGACACCAGCGGTGCCCAAGCCCGATTGCTGTTCTTTCAAGCTGTCAAAATCCATCAACACCGTGTCGCAGATATCTTTGGGCAGGATCGGTGTGGATGAACCGCCAGGGATGACGGCTTTTAAATTATCCCAACCACCGCGCACACCGCCGGCATGCTTTTCGATCAACTCGCGCATGGAGATGCCGAGTTCTTCTTCCACATCACAAGGCTGGTTCACATGGCCTGAGATACAAAACAGCTTCGTCCCGTGGTTCTTGGGTCGGCCAAGGCCGGCAAACCATGAGCCCCCACGGCGCATAATGGTCGGTGCGACAGCAATGGTCTCCACGTTATTCACCGTGGTCGGGCAGGAATAAAGCCCCGCCATGGCCGGGAATGGCGGCTTATTGCGCGGCTGCCCCTTCTTGCCTTCGAGGCTCTCAATCAGCGCCGTTTCCTCACCACAGATATAGGCCCCGGCCCCACGGTGTAGATACAGGTCAAAATCCCAGCCAGAACCCGCAGCATTCTTTCCCAGCAGGCCAGCATCATAGGCTTCTTTGATCGCCGTCACGATGGCAGAGCCTTCGTTAAAGAACTCACCACGAATATAGATGTACGCTGCATGGGCGCCCATGGCGAACCCCGCGATCAACGCCCCTTCAATGAGCTTATGGGGCTCATGGCGCATGATCTCCCGGTCTTTACAGGTACCAGGCTCGGATTCATCGGCATTGATCACTAAATAATGGGGCCGATCGCTAAGCTCTTTGGGCATAAAGGACCATTTCATGCCCGTGGGGAAACCGGCCCCGCCACGACCACGCAAGCCTGAGGTTTTCATCTCCTCAATGATCGCCTCACGACCTTTGGCGATGATATCTTTGGTGTTGTCCCAATCACCGCGCTTTTTGGCAGCGGCCAGATCAGCGCCGAGCCAGCCATAAAGGTTGGTAAAAAATACGGTCTTTATCCTGCAGCATCGTGTTTCTACCTACTCTGCCGGGGCCAAGTCTTTGAGGGTAGTGGGGCCATCAGCGGCCATGGATCCCGTACGCCCCTGTTGGGACCCGACTGGGACACCCTCACCCTTGGTCAGCCTATCAATGATTTGATCGGCCAATGCCGGGGTCAGATCCTCATAGTAATCATCGTTGATTTGCACCATAGGCGCGTTCACACAGGCACCAAGGCACTCCACTTCCTTGATTGTAAACAGGCCATCGGCGGTCATTTCATCCAGACCCACGCCAAGCTTTTGCTTAACCTGCTCCAAGATCTCATCCGAGCCACACAACATGCAGGGCGTGGTCGTACAGAATTGCAGCAGGTATTTCCCCACCGGTTTCAAATTGTACATGGTGTAAAAAGTGGCCACCTCGAACACACGAATTTCGGGCATATCGAGGATCTCAGCGATCTTGATCATGGCCGCTGTGGGGATCCAATTGTCATGCTGGCGTTGGGCCATATCCAATAAGGGCATCACAGCCGATTGCTGTTTTCCTTCTGGATAGCGAGCTAGGATTTCTGGAATTTTCGCCTGGTTTTCAGCCGTGAACTCAAAGCTCTCAGGCTGATCCACGCCCTTGGGTGGGGTTGCCATAATCATCGATCAATCTCCCCGAACACCACATCCAAAGACCCAATGATCGCCGGCACATCAGCGAGCATATGCCCCTTGGATAACAAATCCATTGCCTGCAAATGGGCAAAGCCTGGCGCGCGAATTTTGCAGCGATAGGGTTTATTGGTGCCATCGGTCACCAAATAGACCCCAAATTCACCTTTCGGCGCTTCCACCGCGGTGTAGGTCTCGCCAGCAGGCACGTGATAGCCCTCGGTGTATAATTTGAAGTGGTGGATCAACGCTTCCATTGACTGCTTCATCTCACGCCGTGGTGGCGGCGCTACTTTGCGGTCATCCACCTTCACCGGGCCGTCGGGCAGCTTATCTAAGCATTGCTTGATGATCCGCACGCTCTCACGCATCTCGGCCATCCGCACCAGATACCGGGCATAGCAATCATTGGTGTGGCCAATCGGGATATCGAACTCCACCTCATCATAAACATCATAAGGTTGCGATTTCCGTAAGTCCCAGGGCAGACCAGCAGCGCGGATCATGGGCCCCGTAAAACCCCAGGCGATGGCTTCGTCCTGAGTACACACGCCAATATCAACCGTGCGTTGTTTGAAGATACGGTTCTCGGTCAAAAGATTATCGAGATCATCGATAAACTTTGGGTATTCGTCCATATACGCGGCGATATCCTCGGCCAAGCCTGCAGGCATATCCTGACTGACCCCGCCGGGTCGGAAATAATTGGAATGTAAGCGCGCGCCACACACGCGATCGTAAAAGCCCATCATCTTTTCCCGCTCTTCAAAGCCCCAAAGAGCCGGGGTCAAAGCACCGATATCGAGCGCGAAAGTAGTGATGTTTAAAAGATGGTTGAGGATTCGGGTGATCTCAGAGAACAGCACCCGAATATACTGGCCGCGTGGTGGTGGTGTGATACCGAGCAGTTTTTCCACGGCCAAGGCATAGGCATGCTCCTGGCACATGGGCGAGACATAATCCAAGCGATCAAAATACGGCACCGCTTGGATAAAGGTTTTGTATTCGATTAGCTTTTCCGTGCCGCGGTGGAGCAGCCCGATATGAGGATCGGCACGTTCGACAATCTCACCATCCATTTCCAACACCAGGCGCAGCACGCCGTGTGCCGCCGGGTGTTGGGGGCCAAAATTAAAGGTATAAGGCTTGATCTTGGTTTCATCCGCCACGCCTGATGCGGCGGGGGAAACACTGCCCGATTGCATATTCATGGCTTATGCACCCTTCTCGCTTGGCAACTCACCGGTGAATGGCTTGAGCGCTTTTTCATCACCGGGCAACTGGACGTCGGTCATGCCTTCCCATGGGCTGAGGAAATCAAAACTGCGGAAATCTTGGGTGAGCGTCACCGGCTCATAGATCACGCGCTTTTGCTCTTCGTCGTAACGCATTTCCACAAACCCGGTCAGCGGGAAGTCTTTGCGCAACGGGTGGCCTTCAAACCCATAATCAGTGAGGATGCGGCGTAAATCAGGGTTGCCATCGAAGAACAACCCATAAAGATCCCAGCATTCGCGCTCGAACCAACCGGCTGAGGGGTGAATACCCACAATGCTGGGGACTGGCACATCATCATTGGTTTGCAGCTTCACCCGAATACGGTGATTATGCTTCATGCTCAACAGGTTATAGACCACCTCAAAGCGCGGCTCGTGATCGGGATAATCCACACCACATAAATCAATGAGCTGGGTGAACAGGCAGTTTTGATCATCGCGTAGAAAATTGATCACCCCAAACACGTGGCGGGGCTCAATGGTGAGCACCAGCTCACCCTTCTCAATCACGCTTTCCAGCAATTGATCGCCAAAACTGTCTTGCAGATAATCAAGCAGCTCGACCAAGCCGTCATCAGCCTCGGCGATCGCCTCAGCCCCGCTTGGGGCATCCGCCATGTCTTCTGGCGCGTTCTGTGTGTCGTCAGCCATGGCGCTTACCGGAATAACGGGGTGTCATCGCGGCGGATCTTTTTCTGCAATTGCAGAATACCGTAAACCAGCGCCTCAGCCGTGGGCGGGCAACCGGGAACGTAAATATCCACGGGCACAATCCGATCGCAGCCACGCACCACCGAATAGGAATAATGATAATACCCGCCACCATTGGCGCAGGACCCCATGGAAATCACCCAGCGCGGTTCGGGCATCTGGTCGTAGACCTTGCGCAGGGCGGGCGCCATTTTATTGGTCAGCGTGCCCGCCACGATCATCACATCGGATTGGCGCGGGCTGGGTCGTGGGATCACGCCAAACCGATCTAAATCGTACCGGCTCATATAAGCGTGGATCATTTCCACGGCACAACAGGCGAGGCCAAAGGTCATGGGCCATAGGGAGCCGGTGCGCGCCCAATCCACCAGCTTTTCCATATTGGCCACCACAAAGCCCTTATTCTGCAACTCATCCGTGGCGGCTTTGATCAGGGCGTCCTGGGCTGGTCCAGGGGCTAGGCCATCAGCGCTAGTTAAGATTGGTTGGGCGGGTTGTGTGTTCATGCGATTGAAAAGCCTGGATAGTGATTGAGGTCAAAACGTTACGGGTCATTGCTGAGGCTTCGCGCCACCGTGGGGCACAAGCCATAGGCCCTACTCCCACTCCAAGGCCCCTTTCTTCCATTCGTAAATAAAGCCGATGGTTAAGATGCCGAGGAAAGCCACCATCGACCAAAAACCAAACATGCCGATCTCACCCAAGGAGATGGCCCAGGGGAACAAGAAGGCGACTTCCAGATCGAAAATGATGAACAAAATGGCCACAAGATAATACCGCACATCAAATCGTGTGCGGGTATCGCCAAAAGCATCGAATCCGCATTCATACGCGGACACTTTTTCGGGATCAGGGTTTTTCACGCCGACCACAAACGACAAGCCATAAGCCGCCCCAGCAACCACGATTGATATGATCAAAAAGACCAGGATCGGAAGGTATTCTAGTAATAAGGCATCTAGTTCCGGGTTCATTGGTCACCGGTCTTTCTACGCTAGCGATCACGCCATATGGC
>JBCCBF010000030.1:0-15069 GCA_039814445.1 Pseudomonadota bacterium | reverse complement strand
GGCTTAATGGCTGCAACAGACACATCTACCGTCGAATTGTTGGAGTCGATGGCTAGCGATTTGAGTGGCAGCTCGCTGTCCTACCTCACCGCCAAAACGAAAGAACGCGCAGGAAAAAATGGATTGAGCGACGGCACGTCATCACCCTTAAAGCGTTCAAAGAGTATGAGCAAACCAGCCAAGACCTATAACAGCTGGCACCTTTGCGTGGTCGGCGGTGCACCCAGCGCCATGCCTGCCCTGCCCGGTGTCACCTTTGAGAAATCCATCAGTGCTGAAACCAATGCGTTAATCGCCTTACCAGGGGCGAACGCAACCCGTATTTATCGCGGTTTGTGGGCCAACCAAGCATCCTTGATGCCCATCATTGATGCGGGAGCTGAATTGCCGCGTTCTGATATCACCATCCCGGCACCGTCCGTGGAGCACATCACCATGGCCTTGGGCAAGCTCACAGCTTTACGCAACCGGCTTGAGACGATCCCGCCCGTAGGCGAGGACCAGCGTGAAAAGTTTCTACCGCTCGCCATGGCTTATTCCCGGGACACAATTTTACAAGCCAAGTTTGCGCCGAATAAAGCCCATGTGACCTCCTATCCCGCCTTAACCGGTATCCCAATTTCGGCTGAAACGCTCACCAGCCTGGCCAATGATGGGCTGTTAACCCCGCGGTTTTTCCAGCGCGTGCATGAATGCAGCCACTGCCAATCAGCCCGGCTGATCGCGCAAGAGGAATGTGAGGCGTGCCACTCCAGCAATATCGAACCCGTACCAGTCATCCACCACTACAGCTGCGGACACCAGGGTCTGCGGCCGCAATTCGTGCAAGGCGATAAGCTGATCTGCCCCAAATGTAATGATCGCTTGCGCCATTACGGTGTTGATTATGATGTGTCGGGTGAGCTGACCCATTGCCATGATTGCGGGCACCAATCGGGCGATGTGGAAGTGGGCTTTGTCTGCATGGATTGCGGCGGCCACACCCCAGCCAAGGATTCCGTGACCCGGGACATCAATCACTATGAGCTGACAGCCGATGGCGTGCAGGCAGTGCTATCGGGCGCCCTGCCAGGTTTGCTGGGCCAAGATGGCGAACCCGCCCGGATCATCAGCGTGGAAGAGTTCGACCGCCTGGTCATCTTAGAACAGCGCCGGACACGGCGCAGCAATAGCCCCCATGTGGTCATGCGGGTGATGCTGCAAGCCAGTGCGGAGCGGGCCCAGGAGCTGGGCTTGGCCTCACTCAACAGCCTTTACGCCCAAGCATCCAATGTGATTGCCGAACGCTTACGTGACAGCGACCTCGTCGCGTGGCGGGGCTCGCGGATTTACTTGTTAATGCCCGACACACCCGCGGACAATGCCCCGGTTGTGGTCAATAAGCTGGGGTCAGCGCTCAATGATTTGTTTGGCATGGACCCGCAATTCGACCTGCTGGATACCGATGGCGGCACCACCACAACCACGGCGGAGACCAATTGGTCCCCCGTGACCACCGCCGCGTAACATGGCATCAGAGTAGGCAGGCTAGGCGATGTTTTCCGATTGGCTAAAAGAAGGCTTCTTACTGGCGTGGCAGCTTGACCTGCGCGCAGCCTTCAACATGTTTTGGCCGCTGTTTTTGTTCGACTTGCCCCGCTTCACCCTATCAGCACTGGCGGTGGGTATCACCTGGGCACTGTTGAACCGCAACCCAGCCCCAAGCCAACGGCATGTGCCGGTGAGTGTCCTGCTGGTCGGTCACAATGAGGGGGGACGACTGGAAGACAGCATTCGAACCTTGCACCGGCAAAGCCAAGAGAACCTTCAGATTGTCGTGATCGATGACGGCTCCACCGACAATATGCGCGCGGTGGCCCGACGGCTGAAAAAAGCCGGCATGATCAATGATTATATCGCCACCGATCTACGCGGTGGTAAAGCCGCCGCCCTCAATCTCGGCTTTAGCCTATGCAAGCATGAGGTGATTATCTCATGCGATATCGACACCAGCTTTGATGACAATGCCATCGAACGGATCGTCGCCCGCCTTCTCTCGGATCCTGAGATCGGAGCTGTGTCCGGCAATATCGCCGCACGCAATGCCGATGACAACATGATCACCCGGATGCAGGCCATCGAATATTACGACAACATCAGTCTTGGCCGGCAATTCCTCGATCAGATGGATTGGTTGATGATCGTCTCAGGCGCCTTTGGTGCGTTTCGCCGCGATGCGATCAAGCGCGTGGGCGGCTGGGATGTGGGCCCAGGGGATGATAGCAACCTGACCATCAAGCTGCGCCGCGCGGGCTGGAAAGTGGCGTTTGCCGAGGATGCCTGGTGCCTCACTAATGTACCCGACAGTGATCTAGCCCTGATGCGCCAACGCCTGCGTTGGGATCGTAGCTTGATCCGCAACCGGTTCCGTAAATTCCGCAATGTGTTTAATCCACGTTCAAAGCTGTTCCGCTGGCGCGATCTGTTCGCCAGCTTAAACGCCTTGTTTTTCAATGTGGTGCTGCCGTTCAGCTATGCGATTTATATTCCCTATGTGGTGATCTTCTTCTCTGATTTGGTGGTGCCGATCTTCTTATTCCTGTGGTTCGTCTACACGATGCTCTCGGCCCTCACCTTTCTAACCTGCTGCTTTGTGACCCCTCGGCGGGGCATGTGGCGGTATTTTCTCTACCTGCCCGGCTATAGCCTTTATGTGGCATACTTCTTAAGACCGATCCGAATTGTGGCCTGTTTCAGTGAGCTTGCCTTCCGCAAGTCGTACCAAGACAGCTTTTACCCCACAAAGGTTCGGCGGAGCGTTGAACAATGGTAATGCAGCGCATTAAACCACGGACCCGTGTCGACAATCTGGTGAGCGAAAAGCGCAAACCAAAGAAGAGCTACGGGCGTCATATTTATCTGGGCATCCTGGGCATCATCGGGATCGCCGTGCTTGATCTCGCTTTCGGCCATTTGCTGTATTTGGATGCCGATGGCCAGGTAATGCAGCGTAATTATGACGTGGCCACCGAACACCGCGGCACGGTTATTGAACTGTTAGTCGAAGAGGGCTCCACGGTGCGCAAAGGCCAGTTGATCGCCCAGGTGCAATCCCGTGATGTGCTCGAACATTTGGCCGATCTGCGCGCGAAAAGGTTAGAGGCAGAGCGCGACTTGAACGCCATGCGGGCCCGGCGCACCTTTTTATTCGCCACCCGTGACGCGGCCAAAGAACGCGCCGCGATTTTAGAACGCACCCTAAACCGCACCCGTGACGCCGAAGCCCGCGGCTTGGTGCGTGCTGAACGCCTCTCTGACGCGGTGGATGATGCGTTCCAAGGGATGAAAGAGGCCCAGCAAGTGATCGCTGATGCCGCCGTGATTGATGAGAGCATCCGGCTTTTAGAAACCAATTTGCGGGATTTGACCGAGGCGCTCGCGGTACTAGAAAGCTCTTATAATGATGGGCAAGTGCGGGCCGCTGAAGATGGCTTGATTGCTAATTTGAATGTGGTTGAAGGCGCGGTTGTCGACCCTGGTGATAGCCTGATGCAGTTGTTTTACGACCGTCCCTTTGTGTTGGCCCAGGTGCCAACGGGCACGGCGTTTAATCTTGAGATCGGTGAGCGTGTGGCGGTCAAATCGGGCGTGGAAGTTTATGATGGCCGGATCGAATACATCTATCCGGTAGCCTCCAAACTGAGCGAAGAATTCCAACGGACCTTTGAGCCGACCCACCGACGCCAACTGGCCCGGATTGAATTTCTCAACAACGACAACCGCCTGGCCTTGTTTACCAAAGTGCAAATTACATCGAGCACCATTGGCCGGCCGCTAGAGCGCGTGGCCGAGATCTTCTTCCAACCCCGCGCCTATGCCGAGCCTGAGCAGGATTAACACCAAAACTCTAGGCTATATTTCTTGGCCCAAAATCCAGCCTTCAATCTGGGTAAATACAGGGTCTGATGGTACTAGCGCTGGACGACGCTTAGTCACCACGCTGAACAGGCCAAGCGCGCCGACAAAGCTGTCAAACCGATCTTCACCATGACGGTCATCACCAAATCCGTCTGCTAGCATGGCATTGGCCTCATCCGTTAAGGTGAGGTCCATGTCATCGATGGTGGCTCTTAAGACCGGCACCACGGATAATCGTGCGTCCCGGCGCGTCTTGGCTTTTGGCTGGCAGTCAAACCAGCCGTAAACTTCACCCGGATAAGTTTCAGCAAGCACAATAGGTGCAGTAGCTATCAACGTGTCTAGCGGACCATCAAACGGCCATAAGCCCAAAATGGCTCGTTTATTGATGAGCAAAGGCCGCACCAGATCACGCCAACCACCCAAGGCCGCTTTACCCACCTGGTTGGCTCCTTTGGTCCAAAACAAGCTCGCCGCCGCCGGCCGATCATCGGTCATCAGATCGCATTGCCGGTACGTATCAGATTTTTCCAGACCCAATTTTGTTAACCATGCAAGCTGCGGCGGGCCCTGGGCTTTATCGTCAGCGTGGATATTGGCACGGGGGAAAAAAGGTTGGTGCAGGCTCACCTCATCCAACCGATCAGCAACCTGAGAGAATTGCCGCCAATCGGGGCCTTCCTGGCCAAGGAGAAATGCCTGGAAGTCGTGAATACCAACTAAATCAGCATAGGGCGCGGGTAACCCAATAGGGAAATCAACACCGATGATGAGTTGCTGATCATCATAGGCACCCGCCAATAAACTTTCTGACAAGGGCACAAATGGGGTCGGAGCGTGAATCAGGGGTGCGCCCTGGACGGGTACGGTGATGGCCGCGGCCCAACGCTTTTTTGGGTCAATGCCCCAATCCACATGCCATAGGCAACGGTGGGTCAACCCAGACGGTAGCGCGGGCATGGTCATAAGCTAATGATCTCAATCAATACGCCGGTTGGTCTTCTTAGTCCCCAAGGTCGGTATCACGCTGAAAGGCGGGGCTTTGTTGCCAGGATGGAATTACTAAGGCTGGGATGGCGACAGGTGGGATCTCGACAGGTGGGGTTAATGGGTCGCGCGACTGAAACACGAAAACCGCCGCTTCACAGCTAACGCTAGGGCTGTAGAACGGGCCGCGGCAAGGGATTAAAGGGGTGAACGCATCAGACCCGCTAAGGGTGATGTCAAAACCAACACGGGATCGCGATCAAGCCATATCGCCAATGAGGCCGGCGCTCCGCCGTCTCGCCCGCATGGCGTCGGCGGCGCGTGTTGTGATCGACATGGATGAACTCTGGCGTTTTTTTGCCTTATCGGCCTGGATGGCGGCGGCGCGTTCGACTTCAGCTTGTTTGAGGTAATGCTGAACTGTTGCGCCTTTTTCCTCGGCCAACTCAGTTGCTGATTTATGATCACCTGATTTAACCGTTGGATCAGCGCCTGCTTGAACCAAAGGGCCAATCACCGCGGTTCGCGCGTGCATCACGGCGATGTGCAGTGGTGTGCGGCCTGTCTCATCAATATCATTTAGCTGATTGCCATCCCCAATGGCCGTGCGCAAATTTTGCACATCTTCGGTTAGGATAGCACGAACCATCCGCGCGTAATCGCTCATAAATCCCCACTGGCTACACCTGTGAAACACTATTAACCAAACCAAAAGGCCCCCACAGCCATCCAGCATCCCATCGGTTAATGCGTATAAAGTATAGAATGCCATTTTGCGCCGCCGAAAACAACGGCATAAAATTAAGCAACCCCAAGAATTTACGCACGAGGCAATATAAGGCGTTTATTATAGTATGCGATTATGCGTGAGACGCTGACAGGCAGGATAAGATTGGTGGCTCACGCGATGACCCGCACATGACGCGGCTATCCCATAACCACCTATGTGGCTGGGTCTACGGCCTCGGGCCAATGATAAGGGTCGGTGAAAAAGCCTTCTACCTGCTGCAACGGCGTCAAGCGTGGTGCTTGAGGGTAGGTAAATTGGCTCGGTCGCTCACCGTATAAATAGGATGGCTGGGTCGAGGTCTCAACGCAGCCACTGAGTGCCAAAACGGCCAGGGCTAGGGTTAGTAAAACTAAAGAATGGGATCGAAAGTACCGGGCGCTGCGCATTCTGCTCTGCCTCACTGCTTGGTGTTTTACCGATTAGCCTCCAAGGCTATCCCAAAGGCTTCTTTACAGCCGGTTTTTAACGAGCTGTTCTATTACCATAATGCATCCGTATGGATCGGGTAGCATCAGCGGCTCGGCTGTGAAAACCAAGATAAGCAACGTGATATTCACGCCGCATATCTGCTTTGCACTTTGTATACAAATTTTGTTGGTTTCACCGATGCCTCTTACACTTGCAAGGATGGTGATAACGCCATACATAACCCGGCGCAAAAGCCGGGAATATTAAAAAAATATGACCGTGCTACTGCTTTCGACCAGTTGGTCTAAAAAGAATATGACACAATTTTGCCTTATTTCGATTTGGGCCTCTCTTCACGCCCAATCTTCAACCCCAAGAGGCTGTCTATAGTGCTCGCCACCATGATCGGTTACGCACCATTGATGCTGATTTTGATCTTACTGATTGGTCTCGGTCGGTGTGGGGCGATGTTGTTCGTCGATTGGGAACGCCAACAGATGGCGCAAACCTATCTGACCAAGCTCGATCTGTTGATCGCCGAAGAAGGCCGCAATCGGAAAACTTTTGAGTGGTTGAACCGTAATGCCCGACGCATGCAGCGGGATATGGGCCGGTTGGGTATCGTGCGGTATAAGCCCCGGGGCGCCAAATACCTGTTTTCCCGATACCATTTGGTGATCAACCTGATTGCTGACATCGGCAAAAACCGATTGAATGGCCACACCCATTTGGTGGTTAAAGACGCCCATTATGTGCGCGATCATGTGGAACAATACGCCGGCGGCCTAACCGTGGAATTGCGCCGTACCGTGGGCGCGTTGGCCAACCCATTGACCTGGCTCGCCTTGGGGGCCGGTGCGTTTACCACCTTCCCCTTGCGGATGATGCGCAAATTTGGGTTTTGGCGGAATGTGGAACCCATCAAGATCGAACGCGGCCCCAAAGCCCGGGCGGTGAATTTGGTGATTGCCAGCGCGGTTATGGTGATGACAGCCCTACAAATGGCCTGGCCACAAGAAACCGCCCTGTTCGCCATGGCGTTCTTGCCATAACCCATCGCCGGGCGATGCCGATCAACCATCGGCAGATCGCACAATCATCACAACCACACAGGTGCTGGGGCTATAGGCCGTCAGGCGACACTGACCCTATTGAGCGCGATGGGCGCAGCGGGCGTATCAAGACCGGTGGCCATGAGCCTTGGACGGCGCAGACAGCTAGGCCGCAGCCAGGCTGGTTCGCACCCTCATCGGCTAGCCCCCACGAGCATCCACGCCGCGCCCATAAAACAACCCACTGAAAGCCATCGCCTTCAGTGGGTTGTCAGTATTGGTAATAGCGGTGGCGTGCCGTCGCTTCACAGCGCCTAGCGGCGGGTGCCGGGCCCTTGTGCGGGTGAGGTCACCACCTGGGTTAACGCCTCGGGCAGGCGTTCAATCGCTGCGGCTGACATTGGTTGTTCGATACCAAATCGTTTGGCCAAATGGCGGGCTTCAGAACGCGCGGCCACAGCCAGATCATGGCGGCCCGTATCCTCAAACGCGCCTGCCACTGTCGCCAGCACAGAACGAAGATTGTGCACCGTGCTCATGGCAGCTTGAACCGCATCTTTAGATTGGCCAGCGGTTAAATCCTGCTTATCCAGCCACCCCAAGGCTTTCTCCGCAGATTTGCGAACGGGTGGCTTGAGCGCTGCATCCTCTTGAGCGAGAGATAATGTTTCGCGGATCCGCTCGATCACGCGGTCTCTTGGGGCGTCTGGCCCACTGGCAAGTGCTTGACCCATGATGGCCTCCACTAGGTTGTTATGCCGACGGGGTATCGTGTGGGCGAAAATGCCGCCAAGCTCTAATGGTGATGTCACCACCCACCCCGAATGCAGCGGAGTTAGCGCCTAAATGACGAAAGCACCAACAAAACAGCCCTGCCAATAAGTAATGGCAGGGCCGCATGTGTAACAATGTAACGAATAGGGAAAGCGTCTCAGCCTTACTTATTCATCCGCTGATCAACCAAATCATCCACGACAGTGGGGTCAGCCAGAGTCGAGGTGTCACCCAAGGCATCGTGCTCATTGGCGGCAATTTTGCGCAGAATTCGGCGCATGATCTTACCAGACCGCGTCTTCGGCAGGCCCGGCGCCCATTGCACCAAATCCGGGGTGGCAATAGGGCCAATCTCTTTGCGCACCCATTTCACCAATTCCAGGCGTAATTCCTCGGTCGGCTCTTTGCCCGCAATAAGAGTAACATAGGCATAGATGCCCTGACCTTTGATATCATGGGGATAGCCAACCACGGCAGCCTCGGCCACCAGTTCATGGGCTACCAAGGCGCTTTCAACCTCAGCGGTGCCCATACGGTGCCCTGACACATTAATCACATCATCAACCCGACCGGTAATCCAATAATATCCATCCTCATCCCGGCGGCACCCATCACCAGTAAAATATAACCCCTTGAAGGTTGAGAAATAGGTTTGGATAAAACGCTCATGGTCACGGAAGACAGTACGCGCTTGACCAGGCCAACTATCGCGTAAACACAGATTACCTTCAGTGGCTCCTTCTAGCTCCTTACCGTCATTGTCGACCAGCAAAGGCTGCACGCCGAAGAATGGCTTGGTGGCTGAACCTGGCTTCACTGGGATGGCCCCGATCAACGGGCTAATCAAAGCAGCTCCGGTTTCGGTTTGCCACCAGGTGTCGATGATCGAACAACGGCCATCGCCGACCACATCATGATACCAGAGCCAGGCTTCGGGGTTGATTGGCTCACCCACAGATCCCAACACGCGCAAGCTCTTACGGCTCGTGGCCTTAACAGGGGCTTCCCCTTCACGCATCAGGGCGCGAATGGCGGTGGGCGCTGTGTAGAAGATGCTCACATTATGCTTGTCGACTACCTGCCAGAAACGTGATGCATCGGGGTAGGTGGGAATGCCTTCGAACATCAACGTTGTGGCACCATTGGCCAGGGGTCCATAAACAATATAGGAATGCCCGGTAACCCAGCCCACATCGGCTGAGCACCAAAACACCTCACCGGGCCGATAATCAAAGATGTATTGATGACTCAACGAGGCATGGACCAAATACCCGCCCGAGGTATGCAGCACCCCTTTCGGCTTTCCGGTTGACCCAGATGTGTACAAGATAAACAGCGGGTCTTCGGCTGACATCTCTGTGGGCTCGCAGTGGTCGTCCACTGACTTGACCGCCTCATGATACCAAACATCGCGGCCCTCTTTCATTGCCACATCACCGCCGGTGCGTTGGACCACCACCACGGATTTAACCATGGGGGCCTCTTCCAAGGCTGCGTCCACATTGGCTTTTAGGGGCACTTTACGACCACCGCGCAGACCCTCATCAGCGGTGATCACGCAATTGCTGTCACAATCGACAATACGATCACGCAAACTATCCGGTGAGAAACCACCAAAGACAATCGAGTGGATCGCGCCGATCCGGGCGCAAGCCAACATGGCATAGGCGGCCTCGGGGATCATCGGCATATAGATCGTAACCCGCTCGCCCTTGCTGACCCCTTGGTCTTTTAAGACATTGGCAAAGCGCATCACATGGGCGTGCAACTCGGCATAAGTGATGTGCAGCGCCGCCTCATTGGGATCATCGGGCTCCCAGATAATCGCGGTAGCCGCGCCGTTCTTTGCCACATGGCGATCCACGCAATTGGCTGAGACATTTAGTGTTCCATCGTCAAACCATTTGATATCGACCGGGTCAAACGAGGTGTTCTTAACCCGGGTAAAAGGCTTGATCCAATCCAGCCGTTTTCCGTGCTCACCCCAAAACCCTTCGGGATCATCAACCGAGCGCTTGTACCACGCCTCATAGGTCGCTTGATCGATCAGCGCGTTCGATTTGGCATCGTCTTTAATTGGAAAAATAGCGCCATCTGGCATCCGATTGTCCTCCCTTTGATCCGCCGTTTATCGGCGCTGTCCCCGGATATAGGCCGGGCTTTAATATTTTTGTGGTCAACACAGTGCAACGAGTGACCGCCCGCTGCAAGCATCATTAGTCGTATACATAGTATTAGTCGTGTTTTGGCGGCGTTTTCAGTGCTTACGAACCCTTGGGCTTATTCATGGTTTGGTAAGCGCTTGGGCATAGCGTGACATTCATACGCCCCCAACAACCTTATAATGTGACCCCCATGGCTAAACCAAAATCCGCCTTCAACACCCTGCGCGCCCTCTCCGAAACCCTCACAGCCGAGAGCCTCCCAGGCGATGACCCTACCGGTGGCAAAAACCAGCCCATATCACCCGAACAGCACTCTTTTTTAGAAGCGTCTTTGAATGCGGCGTGTATGGATGCGGCCGATGCTGGATGGGAGACCACGATCGAAGCCGTAGAACTGGTACTGGCAGCGGCTGCCCATGCCGATGACCCTTGCCATGTCAGCTTAGAAACCATCAAGCTGGCCGAAGCCCAGATCAACACAGCGCTTAATGAGATGCAGCGTGTGGGCCGGCTGACCGACCGCCTACACGATCCCTCGCCCTCCCCCCAACGCCATTAAGCCGCTCCTATCGTTGGTACGCCTCGCGCATGGCAGGTAGCCGCTTTTAGACCCACCAAAATACTCGTGGCTTTCATCCATTAGGCAGAATGTACGGGCTAATAGAAGCTCGTCTTTCAAAGGCCTAACCCATGTCCGATTGGCAGGATTTTTGCCGACAGACAGTCCAAGATATTCAGCAACGCTGTCCTGAACTTGACGGGTATGCCCTGTTCGTCGAACCACTTACCCATGAGCGCTTTATCACTGCGGTGAGGGCAGCGCTGGGCAAGCAACCACAAGAGTTCGCGGACCGGGTGATCGAGCAATTGAACCTGGTCGATCGTGATAATCAGCGCCAGGCGAACAGGCTCTATGGCCAGGGCGGGGCGTTTTCCATGACCTTGGACCTGCAACCCGGACAGCTCGAGCCGGTCAGCATCCTTAACCCGGTCCAACACATCCACGCACCGTTCCAGTCAGAACCCTACATTCCCCATCGCATTTCCTGGCATAGTCATCTGGGTACAGATCATACGGACGGCTTCAACCAGGAACAGGCCACACGGCTGATGCGCCAAAGTGCCTGGCATGAGGTGGGTCACACCATGGCCAATCGCTGGGGCCATACCCGGTCTTTTGAGCCAGAACCACCCCGGCATTTGGCCGAAACACCGACGCCAGAAGACTATGTCAGCCTCGCCCGCCATAATGCCAGTGAGCAATATGCCGATGGCTATAGCCTGCGACAGCTAGCCCAAGATGATTTGGACGAAGCCCTGATAACGGCGGTGGAATTGGCCGATCACCGAGCCATCAATATGATGGAGAGCCTCCTCAAGGGTGACGAGGATGTGCTGAAATACAGCGTTGATCCCGCGATTACCGCTGCCATTAAGGACATGCCTGACCTGGCACAGACCGCGAAAACCGGGGCTGGCACGCCATCAAAACAAATTACCGAGATGACCAACCAGGCCGTGCGCCGCGGCCACGTACCGCCAGCCGATCTGGCCGAGCTTGCGGCCTATGGCAAAAAACTGCGCGCGGGCTTTGCCACCAGCGAAACCGGCTTTAGCGCCGAATTAGCTGCCATGGGCAAAGAGGCCAAAGGGGCTGCGAGCTATTACCTGGTGCGTAATTACCTGAACGCCATGGCCCGGTATTTAGCGCCAGACCAACCGATCCAGACGGGTTTAGAACAAGCGCGCCACGCCTTGGCTGCCAACCCAAACGCGGCCCAGTGGGATGCGGCCAACCCAGCGGCTGACGCCCTGGCCACGGCCACCAAATTGCACGCCCAACGAGCCCAGCCACAGCTTGCGCCCCAACCTGCCATGGCCTTGGGTGCTTAAATGCGTGAAAAGGACCCACCACAAAACTTGAGGGCATCTTCTTACCACCCGTGAGAAAACAGTCCGCGTTTTCACTGAGTTCAGAGACATTGGCGGCGAGGAATTGCATGTCTCCCCCTTCTATTCCAAAGGCAGCCAGCTTAATGGCAGACGAACCAAGCTTTTCACAGCAGGCGATCACCGCGATCAAAGAACGAGTGCCGGAAATAACCGGCCACTCGCTGATCATTGATGGTTTTGCCCATGATAATTTGGACAACGCCATCACAGCAGCCCTGCTCACCGCCGAACCAGCCTTCGCTCATGCGGTTAAGGCCCAGCTAGATGAACTGTATCCCGAAGAATATGCCATTGCTGAAAAGCATTTTGCAGCCGGTGGCGCCTTTTCATTTCCCCTAGATTTAAAGCCCGGCGAATTACCGCCCGTTACTATATTGAGCCCGTTCCAGCCCCTGGACGATGTCTATGATCCGCCGACGCTATTGGCGGGTAAGCTTTCTTGGCATGGCGCGCTGGGTGGGCATTTGACCGATGATGAAGTCTATGAGGAAGCGTCCCGGTTCATGCGCTTTGCCGGCTGGCACGAAGTGGGCCATACCGTCGCTGTTATCCGTGGCCATGCCGATGATTTTGACCCTTTGCCCCACCCAGATGACCTAGAGGAATGGCCCGAGGTGATCGAAGAGATCGCCTGGCGCAACGCCGATGAGCAATATGCCGATGGTTATGGGCTGCGGCAGATCGCCAGCGAGGACCCCGATATGGGCCTGGTCACCGCGCTAGAAGTGAGTGACTACCGCGCCATCAATATTGTGGCGGGCCTGATCAAAGGCATGCAGAACATCCCCATCTACAGCACCGATAGCGCCATTACCGCAGCCATCCGCGATATGACCGGCTATGTGGAACCGGGCGGTCTGATCAAAGACCCCGGTTCAGACACCATCGCCGAGCAAACCCACCAAGCCGTGCTCAGCGGCAAAATTGATCCTGAAGATTTGGCTGAATTAAAAGTGTGCGGTGACACGTTAAAGGATGCCCTTCACCAAAGTGATGAGGCCTTCGCCCAGCAGCTGGGCCAGTTAGGCAAGGGCGCCACCGGCTCACCGCTTTATTATCTGGCGCGGAATTACATCAGTGCCATGGACCGGCTGTTGCCCGATGAACACCCCATGCGTGAGCCCTTCGCCCAGGCTGGCAAGGCCGTGGCGCAGAACCCCGAGGCCGATTTCTGGGACCACCAGAACCCACCCGTGTTCAACGCCATGATCGCCGCCAACCAAAAGCTGAAACGCCTGGCCAAGCAACCGAGGCCACAACCCCCACAGGCACGTCGCAGGCCGTAAGCCACAAGCTCTGGCGTTTTGCATACAAATAACCCCCAGAATTTTCGGCTCTTTCAATGGAATATGAGAGCGTGGCGCCTTGGAACAAAACCACGGGCTGCCGTATTCTCATGGCGCATTCATCCCCTTTTCGCCAGCGCATGGTTGGGCTGATAGAACAACGCTTTCCCGCGTTTTCTGACACCGTGCTCTGTGTTAACCGCGAGCGCTATGATGACATCCATCAGGCCATCGATGCGGGTTTGAAAACGGCTAGCCCTGAATTGGCCTCACGGGTCAGCAATCAACTTTTCCAACTCCCAGAACAGGCTCAGCAAAACCTACGGCGATCGTTTCACCGTGGGGTGCCATTTGCCATGCCCCTCGACTTCGCCCCTGGCGATTTGGCGCCCGCCACCATCCTTAACCCGCTGCCCAATACTGATA
The DNA here is from genome assembly GCA_039814445.1 of Pseudomonadota bacterium. Taxonomy (GTDB): domain Bacteria; phylum Pseudomonadota; class Alphaproteobacteria; order TMED2; family TMED2; genus TMED2. Next base: position 1,331 of record JBCCBF010000030.1, on the reverse strand, counting down.
ATATCTATGAGCCAAACCTGTTAGGAGCCAGTTTGGTGCCCTGGCATCAGGATGTGGTGGCACAAAATACGGACGCCCAGGCCCTGGCTCGCTCTGAATTGCTGAGGGAAATGGTGTGCTGGCATGAGGTGGGCCATGTGATTTGTGACCCACAAGGCCATGAGCGGGAGATGGGGCAGTTGGTGCTGCCCACCCTGCCCTCGACACCCGATGGTGCCGCGGCAAAACGCCAGCGATTCGTGGCTGAGCGGGCCATGAGCGAGCATTATGCCGATGGCTTCGGCTTGCGGCATATGGGGGTGCACGATCCAGCCCGGGCCTTAGAAACCGCCCAGCATATGGCCGATTGGCGGGCGTTGAGCCTTATGGCTAGCCTCGTGAATAGACGGACCGACACCGCGGCCTATGAATTTGGCAACACAGCCGTCACCGCCATTCGGGACATCGTGGCCAATGCCGAGGATGGCATCCGGAAGACACAAGATATTGCCGTGCAAACAGGCCGGTGGGTGGTGGCTAACGGTATCGATATGCCCGCCATCGCTGAGTTAGACGCAACCGGCCCCACCCTAGCCCGGGCAGTCAAACGGGGGCCCCGTGCTTTTGCCTACCGTCTCGGGCGGCTTGGGCAGGCGGCACGTCACCCCCTCACCCACGGGGTCATGCGCGATTACGTCGCCGCCATGACCCGCTTGTTGCCCCAAGACCATGGGCTGCAAGGCCCACTGGCCAAGGCGGATAAGCGGATCGGTCGTAATCGCCACGCCGCGGCATGGTCCCAAGATCATCCGACGGTTGAAGCGGCCGTGATCGCTGGTCGCGCCAAGCTTCGCCGGTTGCCATCAGCACCACAAGCCACAGCGACAAACGCCGGGATCCCAGCAGACAGCCGGCCCACATCACGCCCAACACCCTGAGCTGCGCACATCCCTGGGGTTAGGGATCGACGCCGGCTAATTTGCAGATGTGCTGCCACTCATCCTCGCGCACCGGGCAGACCGATAGGCGCGATTGTTTAATCAGTGACATCTCGGCCAAGGCTGGATCTTCTTTGATCTGTTTGAGGGTCACTGGGGTTTTGACCGGGTACAGCGGCTTGACGTCCACCATGCCAAAACGACCCTTCGGATCGCTGGGGTCGGGGTAGTACTCCTTCGCCACCTCAACAATGCCGACAATCTCCTTGCCTTCATTGGAATGGTAGAAGAAACCGCGGTCGCCGATCTTCATGGCCTTCATGTTATTGGCCGCTTGGTAATTACGTACGCCATCCCAGGTATCGGTGCCCGATTCCACCTGTTGGTCCCAGGACCATTTGAAAGGCTCGGATT
>JBCCBF010000049.1:0-12108 GCA_039814445.1 Pseudomonadota bacterium | reverse complement strand
CCATCATGGCCCGATAGTCAGGGCCGAGAAATGGCTGTTTTTGGCTTAAAATAGGTTAAAAGCAAACGGTAACAGCAGGGAATAAATCAGCACACCGATAATGATAATGACGAATTGCGAATTGCTGCCAAAGGAGGCCACGGTGTTTTCCTTCACCCGATTCAGCAATTCTGGCCAGGTATAGGAAACAAAATCACCCTGGGATAGGACGTTGATAAGGCGGCCATCATCATCGACCACGGGCAGATGGCGGAACCGGTCATTGGACATCTGGCGCAACCAATCAACCAGGTTATCCTCGGCATGGGCCACCCTGACATTGGTGGTCATAATCTCTGACAATTGAACTTTTCGGCCATCCAGATCTTTGGCCACGATTCGCCGCATCAGGTCGCGTTCCGTGACGATCCCAGCGATACCCCCGGATTCATTAACCACAACGATAGAGCCAAAATTCCGTTCATCCATGATTTTGGCGGCGGCGGACACCGTCATATCAGGATGGGCGGTGAGCGGCTTTAACTTGCGTTGGTATTCGATGCGGTCTCTGATTTTCATCAATTATCTCCAGCGGTTAAAGGTCAGGATTGACCATTTTGTCGCACCCTGACTAAAGACACAGGTAGCGCGTGGCAAAGCCGAGGCAAGCATCTCAGCGGTTTTTTATCCCCGGTCGCACAGAATAAAGCGGTGAGCGGTACTCTCGCCATAGCACTTGGGTTCTTAGCGTGGCTTATTATGATGATGTTAAGGGGCCTGATGAATGAGCCCTTGCGTCTTTGATTGAGAGGGTGGAATGCGTCTTATTTTTGGTGTGCTCATGGGCTTGTTGGGCGTTGGATTTTACTACGCATTCATGACCAGCAACGGCCTGATTAACTCATCGGCCAATACCAGCGAGGCGATGCAAACGCTTGGCCAAACCCCGTTATTTGGGCCCGGTGGCGATAGCCCAACCCTGGCTGGTGAATGGGGCGATGTGGTGGTCAACCAAACCCAATTATCCCGATTTGTGCAGCAATATGGGGCGGGCCAACCGGCCGTGGGCATGGGCGATATTGAAATGAGCTATGGCGGGCGCCAGGCGATCTTCACCTTCCAAGCGGTAGGCGAGTGCCAGCGTCAAATGCAGTTTCTATCCCCGCGCATTCCTGCCATGGCTTTTCTCCAAGGCGATGGCTCAGACTTCTTCAGCCAAGCCCCCGCATGCCGTGAGGAGATGCCCCTGCGAGACCTCAAAATCCGTTTTGATGCGCTGTTGGGCAGCCGGTTTATGCAAGCACCGATTTATATTACGCAGCTCAGTTTTGATCACGCCATTCAGCCCGATGATGACGTGTTTGATGTGGTGCGTAAATTTGGTTTACCGCCCCGTCATTTTACCACCAGTGAACCCATTGGGATGGGTAATTTTCGGGAGTACCAAGCCTTGGGCTACCCGGGCGTAACCGTGGTTTATAATGGCAGTTATGAGTATGTGACCCAGTGGTATCGCTACAGCGGGGCTGCGCGCACGGCCCAGGATTTCGTAGCGGCTATCAATACCCCATCCGATGATCCCGATGCCAATCGAGGGCGGGAAGAGTTGCGCCAATCGATCCAACAATTGACCCAAGACACTGGCTTGGAAGAGGGGCTTAACTTGTTGTCTGATTTTGAAGATCAGTTAGCGCCCCAAATCATGTCTATCCGCCTCAACCCCACGCCGACCAAAGCCATGCTTGACGCGATGCAGCAGTATTAAGCCGCTCACAGCCAGGTGATGGTCGGGGCCGGACGCTGGTTTTTAGCGGTGGTGTCGAGGGCCAGTTGCGTTTGCTGGGCCACATCAAAAAAAGCATGGGCCGCCGGGTCATCGGGTTCAGAAACCACGATGGGCGTGCCAGCATCGGTCAGCTCACGCAGCCTCATGGTCAGTGGGACAGCACCAAGATAGGCAACATTCCGCTGTTTCGCTTCATCCTGGGCGCCGCCCTGGCCAAAGATATGGCTCTCATGACCGCATTCAGGACAGCAAAAGACGCTCATATTCTCCACCATGCCCAAAATCGGCACGGACACGCGATCAAACATAGCGATGGCGCGCCGGGCATCGATCAAGGCTAAATCCTGCGGCGTGGAGACGATCACCGCCCCCGATAGGCGCACCCGCTGGGCGAGGGTCAGTTGAATATCACCAGTGCCGGGCGGTAAATCGATCACCAGGGCATCCAGGGTACCCCAATCCACATCCCGCAGCATTTGCACCAACGCCCCCTGCACCATGGGCCCACGCCACACCAGGGCTTTTTCTGGGTCGGTGAGGTAACCAATTGACATGGTTTTCAGCCCATGGGCGGTAATCGGTTCTAAGCGCTTATCGGCGGTTGCTTTCGGCTTGGTGAGCACTTGCCCGGCTAGGGTGGGCACAGACGGGCCGTAGATATCAGCGTCCAAAAGACCGACAGACCAGCCGTTTGCGGCCCAAGCGGCCGCCAGATTGGCGGCCACGGTGGATTTGCCGACCCCGCCCTTACCACTGGCCACAGCCACCACATGGCGAATACCGGGCAGATCGATCATGCGTTGGCTGGTATTGCCGGTGTTCGGGCCCTGGTCCTGGTTCTTCAGGCGGCCCTGGCCGCGGCCCAACTCACGCTTGCTCGCTTGGCGCGCGGGACGGGCGGCGGTTAGCAGAACCACCGCTCGTTTTACCGCGGGATGGTCGTTTAACTTTTGCTCGACCAGCTGGCGCATGGTTTCCAAAACCGGCCCATGTTTCGGGTCAACCGCCAGGGACAAGGTAACATCGAGGCCTGCTGCTTCACCCTCGGGCGCAGAATCCTGGATGGTGAGACCATCAATAACTGTGAGATCAGCAACCACGGGGCTATCACCAGGACCATCATCGGCATGCCCCTCTTTGACCGGCAAGGTGGCCAGGAGCTGTTGAATGGTATCGGCGTTTAGCAACGTCATGGGAACTAGGATAGGTGCAGGTTAAAGATGCCGGGCTCAGAGGCTTCGTCGTGGGCTGGCCGTTTCAGGCCAACGATGCCGGTGTAAGCTACCCGTATTTATGCCAAATATTGTCGAAAAGCACGCCCTGACAATTGATTATGCGTCGTTCGTTCCATATAGGTGCTCATGAGAAGTCTTCGCGGCCTTCCGGCAGGCATAGCCGGGTATGGCCATAGTTTCGCAAGGGATCAAGATCAGGCCACACGATCGGTCGTGATATACCCCGCCACACTGGCCGCCCCATCATGGCGGGCTATATGGCGAACAGGGTGTTGTTCTCCCTCCAGTTAACGGTTCAGTCAAAAGAGGATCAACCGAACATGCCATGGAATAATCAAGGCGGCTCCGGCGGTTCTGGCGGCCCATGGGGCCCCCCACCCAGCGGCGGTGGTAACAATAACGGCAATGGTAACGGCAACAGCCCCTGGGGTCGTCCCTCGGGTAATGGCGGCGGTGGCGGTGGGCGCCCCTCTGGTCCCGGCGGCACACCGCCAGACCTGGAAGATATCTTCCGCAAAGGTCAGGACCGGTTCAAACAAGCCATGCCTGGTGGTTTCGGTGGCGGTCGTGGGATCGCTATTATTCTTGTGTTGTTGGTCGGCGTCTGGGCCTTAACCGGTTTTTATCGTGTCCAGCCCGATGAAAACGGTGTGGTGATGCGGTTCGGTGAGTGGGTGCGTACAACCCCGCCGGGTCTTCATTATCATCTTCCCTTCCCGATTGAATCGGTGGAAAAGCCCCCGGTCACCCGGGTCAATATTATTGAGATTGGCTTCCGGACCACGGGCGGCACCACCGCCCAAGGCTTCCGACAGACCCGTACTCGTTCAGGTAGCAGCACGGATGTGTTGGAAGAGAGCTTGATGCTCACAGGCGATGAAAACATCATCGACATTGATTTTGCCGTGCAGTGGCGGATCGCTGATCCAGAAGACTTCCTGTTCAACATTCGCCGTCCAGCGGATACGGTCCAGCGGGCGGCTGAGAGTGCCATGCGGGAAGTGATCGGTCGGACCGATTTGCAGCCAGCCTTGACCGAGGCCCGGACCGAGATCGAAATTGAAACCCGCGAGATCATCCAATCGATGCTCGACGATTACCAAGCAGGTGTCGAAATTACCGCGGTGCAGCTCCAGGACGTGAAAGCGCCTGAGCAGGTCATTGATGCCTTCGATGACGTGCAACGGGCCCGGGCCGACCGGGAACGGGCGCGTAACGAAGCGGAAGCCTACCGTAACGACATTATTCCACGGGCTCGTGGTAATGCCGAACGGGTGCTGCAAGAAGCCCAAGCTTATCGTGAGCAGGTCGTGGCCCGCGCGACTGGTGATGCCCAACGGTTTGAGCAAATCTTCCAGGCCTATGAGGGTGCAAAAGATGTGACCTTGCGCCGTCTGTATTTGGAAACGCTGGAAGAAGTCTTGGCGAACGCCAATAAGATCATTGTTGAGAATGGTGCCGGTGGTGCCAATGGCGGCGGTGGTACCGGTGTCGTGCCATACCTGCCCCTTGATCAACTGACCCGGGGCAACAATGCCCGTCGGCCTTCTAACTAGGAATTCAGAACCATGAACAGCAAACTTGCCGGTGGTTTCGGCGTCCTATTCCTGATCCTTGTGGCCGTGGTTTACTCTGCCGCCTTCACCGTCACTGAGCGGACCCAAGCTTTGGTCCTGCAGTTCGGTGAATTTAAGCGGGAAGTGAAAGAGCCAGGCTTGCACTTCAAAGTGCCAATCATTCAGAACGTGATCTATTACGAAGATCGTATTTTGGATCTGGATCCGCCGGTGGAACCGGTTCTTTTGGCAGACCAAAAGCGTCTGTTGATCGACACGTTCGCCCGGTATCGGATCGAAGACCCCTTGGTGTTCTTCCAGGCGGTGCGTTTCGAACAACAAGCGCAGCAGCGGCTTAACAACTTCGTCAACGCGGCCCTGCGTAGTACGCTCGGTAATACCACGTTGGTGGATCTACTGTCCGAACGCCGGGTCGATCTGATGGAAGATATCCGCGATAAGGTGCAAGAAGAGGCCACGCCGCTGGGTATTGAGATTGTCGATGTGCGGATCCGTCGGGCTGACTTGCCGGATGAGACCAGCGAGGCGATTTACAACCGGATGGTGTCAGAACGTCAGCGGGAAGCCGCTGAGTTTCGGGCCCAGGGTGAAGAACAGGCCCAGCAAATTCGGTCTCGTGCTGATCGTGAAGTGACAGTGATTGAGGCGGAAGCCAACCGAGATTCCGAAGTGCTGCGTGGTGAGGGTGATCAAACGGCGATTAAAGTCTACGCCGATGCGTTTAACCAGGACCCCGAGTTCTATGCGTTTTACCGCAGCCTGGAAGCCTATCGTCGTGCCTTGGCCGATGACAGCACCACGCTTTTGCTGTCACCCGATAGTGATTTCTTCAAGTTCTTCGGCAGTATTGATGGCGGCCTACCCGGCCTGCCCAATGCCCGGGGTGGCAGTAACCAATAGCCGCGGCGAGGCGTATCATGATCGATGGTTATGATGTGCTCAAAGGCATCGCTTTGTTAATGCTCGTGGAGGGGGCAGCCTATGCGCTGTTCCCCAACGGCATGCGTCAGGCTATGCAACAAATGCTGCAAATGCCGTTGGAGGCCATCCGTCTCATGGGCTTGATTGCGGCCACTATTGGCCTGGCTTTACTATGGGGTGTCATGCAGTTCACAAGCGGGTGAGCGGGGCGCTTTGTCGCTGCAAACACGCGATCTTGCCCCAAAGTTGCCGTGAAGCACTGAATACAATGCCGTTAATGTGTCATATAAAGTCAGGGTTCGGTTTTGATAGCGCTGTTTTGTCTAATCACTAAGCATGCGGTACCTAATGTCTCTCGTCGCCCAAACTCTTGATGATGGGGGCTTGTTGATTAAGACTGGCGGCTTGTGAAGGGCTGCCGTCAATACCGAAAAAAGCACTGATTTATCGGCTTATAAGAACGTATATTAACAAGAAACAACATAATAAGAGCGTAACAAAGGGTTCGTTAATGACTGTCTCACACACCCGTCTGATCACCACAGCAAAAACGGCTCAATCCTGGGGCGTCCGGTTGGCGACAGCTTTTTCTGTTGTCCTGGCCGTTACCCTCTGGTCGGCCGTGCCCCTGACCGTGACCGATGTGGCGGCACGGAGCACACCCGATAGTTTTGCTGATTTGGCTGAAAGGTTGCTGCCATCGGTGGTCAATATCTCCACCACGCAGAGTGTGGGCGGCGATGGCGGCGGTACCCAAGTTATGCCGGAGTTACCACCGGGCACACCGTTCGAAGATTTCTTCCGTGATTTCTTTGAGCGGCAGCAGGGCGATCGTGGCGGTAACCGCCCGCGTTCAGCCAATTCCCTGGGCTCTGGTTTTGTGATTGATGCTGATGAAGGCTTTATCGTCACCAACAACCACGTGATTGCCGATGCGGAAGAGATCAATGTGATCTTTGCCGATGATACGCGCCTGGAAGCAGAACTAGTGGGTCGCGACCCTAAAACCGATCTGGCCGTGTTGCGCGTGGATCCTGATGAATACGACCTGACGGAGGTTGAGTTCGGTGATAGTGACGCCATGCGGGTGGGTGATTGGGTGCTCGCCATCGGGAACCCCTTTGGTCTCGGCGGTACCGTGACGGCGGGTATTATCTCAGCCCGCGCGCGCGACATTAACGCCGGCCCTTATGATGATTTCTTGCAAACCGATGCCTCAATTAACCGCGGTAATTCAGGTGGCCCCATGTTTGATGTGGATGGCCAGGTGATCGGCATTAACACTGCGATCTTTTCCCCATCAGGTGGGTCCGTGGGTATTGGTTTTGCGATCCCAGCCAATTTGGCCAAACCGGTGATCGATCAGTTGGTTGAGTTTGGTCGCACACGACGCGGCTGGCTTGGCGTGCGAATCCAGCAAGTGACCGATGATATTGCCGAAAGCCTCGGGCTTGATAGCGCACGGGGTGCGCTGGTGGCCCAGGTGACCCCCGATGGCCCGGCTGAAGACGCCAAAATTGAGCAAGGCGATATCATCTTGGAGTTTGACGGCAAGAATGTGGAAGACATGCGTCGCCTGCCGCGCATCGTGGCCGAAACCCGGATTGGTAAGGATGTGCCCGTTGTGGTCTGGCGTGACAGTGATGAGGTACGCCTGCGCGTGGAGTTGGGTGAATTGGAAGCCGCCGAAGAAGCCGGTTTGCTTGATGCCAGCACTGGCAGCAATGATGGCGGCAGCCAGGGTGATATCCGCACCGATGATGAGGCACTCGAAAGCCTCGGGCTCAGCATGAGTGCCTTATCCCCCCGGTTACGTGACCGTTATGAATTGCCAGAAGACATTGACGGCGTGGTGATCACCGCCGTGGATGGTAACGGCCCCGCCGCTGATAAAGATTTACGCTCAGGCGATGTGGTGGTTGAGGTGAACCAGCAAACCGTCAGCACGCCAGAGGACGTGGCCGATATGGTGCGCGAAGCCCGCGATAAAGGGCGCAACAAGGTGCTGATGCTGGTCGAACGCGAAGGCAATCTTCGCTTTATCGCCGTGGACATTGTCGAGGGCTGATAAACGCTTCGTTTTAAGCCCCTAGAAAACAGTGGGAAGCCCAGCTTGATCAGCTGGGCTTCTTTCGTATTGGCTACTACAGACTGGTACTCTGGCCTGCCCGCTTACAATGGGTGACAGGAAATCTCGCGCGCATCGAACAGAGCAGATCGGCTCGGCAGCAGGCTGCTATCGCGGCTAAATACAGCGATAAATGATCATATGCTCTAAATCGCTGATAAATCGTTCGGAAACCCTCCGATTTGTATTTCTGCTTTCTTACTCGCAATGCACCATAAACATATCAGGGTTGCAGTTAATTAATGGCTTTGTCAGCCGCTGATAATCTTATGTTTTAGGAGCATTCACTTGACCAAACACTCTCCCGCCGTCCTCCCCAGTGGCCCCGAAGGTAAGAAGACCTGGGGCGCCCGCGCCACCGATGCGGTAGCCACGGTTTATGCTGGCCTGTCCCAAATGGTGAACGGCAGTGATCCGAATGTGGAATTTGAAGCCGCCCGTGTCGCCATGTGGCGCGCCGGTAAAACCGCCAAAACCGCGCTAAACAACGTGCGTAAACTCGCCGCATAATCGCTGACCATGGCCGCGGCGCATGAGGCCAGACCACGGGATCAAAGCACGGGATAAGACCAGACCATGTGTCAGGGGCGCATCCAGCAGCTAAGGCGGGCGTGTTACCGGTTAGGTGACAAACTCGCTTCGCATATACCCTTGGATATAGAGCAAGCTGGATAGATCGCTGTGATTGATCCTGAACCGCGCCGCGGCAGCTGCCACGGGCTTTGCGTGATACGCCACACCAGCCCCGGCTGCTTTTAGCATCGGCACATCATTGGCCCCGTCGCCCACGGTCATGGCCGCGGAAAGGGGTAAGGACATGGCGACCGCTGTAGCGTTCAGCGTGGCGAGCTTGCTGTCCTGATCCCGGATCGCCCCTTCAATCTGGCCGGTCATTTTGCCGTCTTTTATCTCAAGCCGGTTCCCCTGATGCTCATCGAACCCAAGCTTAGCCGCGACGGCCCCGGTGAAATGCTCAAAACCACCTGACACCAACAAACAGCGCGCCCCCTGGGCCTTCATGGTGGCCACCAATGTCGCCGCCCCTGGGTTGATGGTCATTTCATCAACCGCGTCGAAGATACTGGTTTCTGGCAGCCCCGTCAGCAGCCCGACCCTCTCTGTGATCGCGGCTTCGAAATCAAGCTCGCCTGCCATGGCGCGAGCGGTAATGGCGGCGATCTTATCTTTTAGGCCCAAATAGCCCGCAAGTTCATCGAGGCTTTCTTCGGCGATGATGGTGCTGTCCATATCAGCCAGCAAGAGCGATTTGCGGCGCCCGTCGACGGGTTGCGCAAAGCAATCAATAGTGGCCCGGGCCAAGGCCTGGGTCACCGCCGCTTCCACTTGATCAGGATCGCACGCATCAAGAGCGATATCGCAGGCACGTTCAGGCGCCAACCAATCCACGTCACCGGTGGCGATCGCTAGGGGATCAAGGGCGGCTTCCACTTGTTTTATGTGATCCCGGGTGAGGGGCGCCCCTTGGGCATCGGCCACGAGGGTCAGAACATGAGAAAAATTGGCGGGCATAAGGCGAAACGATGGGCTGTGAGGGGGCGAGAACCAGGGCGCAATCATCGGCGCTGGTCAAAAAAGCGGATGAGATATCTTACGGCTCCGGGGGTGATAGCTGAGTTCTTTTGTGATTGCACCCATGGTTTTCGGACGCGCTGTGACGTGCTGAGCCTTGCGCATAGGGACATGGCTCGGTTAACCAAGGACCCATGACGAAACGGCCCCCTCAGAATTCATCGAATACAAAACCAGTGATTATTGTGGCTGGCCCCACCGCCAGTGGCAAATCAAGTCTGGCCATGACCATGGGGAAAGCCCTGGGTGGGCCTGATAAAGCGGTGATTATCAACGCCGATAGCATGCAGCTTTACCGGGAGTTGCGGATCGTCACAGCCTGTCCCACACCCGCCGATCGCCGCGTCCTGCCCCATGCACTGTATCAGGTCTTAAATGCCGATGAGCCGAACTCAGCGATGCATTGGCGTAAACTAGCGCTGAACGCGATCACGGCGGCCCATGATGCCGGGCAAACACCGATTTTGGTCGGTGGCACAGGGTTTTATATCAAAGCGTTGATTGAAGGCTTGTCGCCCATACCGACCGTGCCCGAACAAATCACCATGGATACCCGGGCGCGTCTGGCCGAGGAAGGAGTTGAGGCCTTACACCGTGCTTTAAAGAACCGGGACCCCGTGATGGCGGCTAGATTGCGGTCCAGTGATGGGCAACGGGTGGCGCGGGCGTGGGCTGTGTTACAAGCCACCGGTATGTCTCTGGCTGATTGGCAGGCGCTTGACCCTGAGCCGCCGCCTGATCATCTCCAGTTTTATGTGGAGGTGGTGATGCCAGACCGGGCCTGGCTTTATAAGCAATGTGATTATCGCTTTGCCCTGATGGCCGCCACCGGGGGGCTTGATGAGGTCTCGGCCTTATTGGCGATGGAACTACCCCCATCCACGAGCCTGTTGCGCGCCGTGGGGGTACCAGAGCTGGCGTCTTTTATTCGCGGGGAGCGAGAGCTTGAAGCGGCGATTACTGCAGGGCAACAAGCCACACGCCATTATGCAAAACGGCAATTTACCTGGTTTCGCAATCAGTTACCGGATAATGGCGCGGGCAAATCACGCCGCAAACCATCATCTGCCCAGAAACTGCAAGTCAGCCATGTACAGAACGCGCAACTTTCGGAAAGTTTCAAAGCGTTTTTTGGTAAATAATGTTCAAAACCCTGTTGATTCTTGTGTGCGGCGCGATATAGTCCATCTTAAGGTATAAGGTGCCTAAACGTCAGAAAAGCTGACCTTTTTCACGGTTTCTTCCCACTGGACCAGGGGAGATCGTCGAGAAGGCAGGTCTGTTAGAGAGAGAATGAACCATGTCTGAGGCCATCAAGCCGCAACAAAGCAGCGCGAATGCGATGACCACCGCCCATATCAAGCCGGGCAAACCCGCCAATACTGATGGTAAGGCGAAGAAAACCAACGGGAAAAAAGCCCCGGTTGAACGGATGAATGGCGCAGAATTGGTCCTACGCGCTCTCGTGGATCAAGGTGTCGACACGATTTTCGGCTATCCCGGCGGCGCTGTCCTGCCGATCTATGATGCGTTGTTTAAGCAAAATCACATCCGCCATATCCTGGTGCGCCATGAACAAGCAGCCGTACACGCCGCGGAGGGTTACGCTCGCGCTACTGGCAAGGTGGGCTGTGTGCTGGTGACGTCTGGCCCGGGGGCTACCAACGCCGTGACCGGTCTGACGGATGCGATGATGGACAGCATCCCTCTGGTGTGTATCACCGGCCAGGTGCCAACCCATTTGATTGGCAATGACGCTTTCCAAGAATGTGACACCACGGGCATTACGCGCCCCTGTACCAAGCACAATTACCTGGTCAAAGATCCGAATAACGTCGCCCGGACGATGCATGAGGCCTTTTACGTGGCGCGTACGGGGCGTCCGGGGCCGGTGGTTGTTGATCTGCCCAAAGACGTACAGTTTGCCGAAGGCGAGTATGTGTCGCCTGAGACCATCGTTCACCGCACGTATCAGCCGCGCTATGAGCCCGAGGATAAGCGTATCGAACAAGCGGTGGAGATGATCGCCAAGGCAAAGCGGCCGATCTTTTACACCGGTGGTGGGGTGATTAATTCTGGCCCACGGGCGTCAGAGCTGCTCACCGAATTCGTTAAGATGACCGGTTATCCTTGCACATCGACCCTGATGGGCTTGGGCGGTTATCCCATGACCGACCCGCAGCATTTGGGCATGCTCGGCATGCACGGCACCTACGAAGCCAACCTCGCCATGTATCATTGCGATGTAATGATCAATATCGGGGCGCGGTTTGATGATCGGGTTACCGGCAAAACCTCTGAATTCTCGCCGGGCTCAAAGAAAATTCACGTGGATATCGACCCCAGCTCGATCAACAAGAACATCCAAGTTGATCTGCCCATCATTGGTGATTGTGAGCGGGTGCTCGAAGCCATGATCCGCGTCTGGCGGAATAAAGGCTATAAGGCCGAGCCTCAGAAAACCGCCAAATGGTGGCAACAAATCCAGGAATGGCGCGCGATCGACTGCCTGAAATACAAACAAGAAGGCTCGATCATTAAGCCACAATACGCGATCCAGCGTTTGGTTGAGCGCACCGCTGATCACCCGCACCGCATTGTGTCGACCGAGGTGGGCCAGCACCAGATGTGGGCGGCCCAGTTCATCCCGTTTGATAAGCCTAATGAATGGCTCACCTCAGGCGGTTTGGGTACCATGGGTTATGGCTTGCCGGCCGCCATGGGCGCGCAATTGGCTTTCCCTGATGCGCTCTGTATTGATGTGGCGGGTGAGGCGTCGATCCTGATGAACATTCAGGAACTTGGAACCTTGGCCCAGTACAATTTGCCCGTGAAGGTGTTCATTCTGAACAATGAGTATATGGGCATGGTACGCCAGTGGCAGGAATTGCT
>JBCCBF010000203.1:0-5299 GCA_039814445.1 Pseudomonadota bacterium | reverse complement strand
CGGCCTTTTTGGATTTCTCAATAAACCCGGTGGCCGCTTCTTGATTGGCAAGTTCCTTGAAGGATGAAAACCGGATGGCGCGTTCTAGCCGGTCTTTGTTTTTCGGCAGGCCTAAGAATTTTACCAGTTTACCAAAGCTCTTCTCGGGCTGACGATGGAGGTCTTCATACCGCAGTACCAGGCGGTTTAGCCCCTCGGCATCGGCCCAGGAGCTCACGTGATCGGACCAGCTGCCCAAGACATTGAACGCCAGGGTGTCAGTGGTGCTAAGCTGGTTGTCCGATGACGCCATGGCGCTAATGGCCTGGTCGTAATCAACACCCACATGGTGAGCATAAGATACGCACACATCGAGGGGGTTGCGCAGAATATAAATGCCGCCTTCGGTCACCGTGGGCTCAATGGTGGGTACGTCATTGGTAAAGCCCATGGCGGAATGGGTTTTGACAAACACAGTGTTGGGCGACGAGGCTGCGATCAACCGCTGGACATGCGGGCGGGCCTGGTTCAGCTCTTCATCGCTGATATCACCGCGCTTTTTCTGGATGATTTGCTCATAGAATTCCAAGCGGTACTCAGCATAAGCAAAATTCGTCAACTTATTTATCGGCACCGGCTGGGGCTGATTCATAAATAAATTAGCTAAAAAAGCCCGGGTCCAGGTGTTACCTGATTTTGGGTAAGAGGCGAGCCAGAGAATGCCCATAGCGTGATCACACACAATAACAACAAAACAACGCGCCAGATATAGCCGCGCAAAAGGATAAGCGAAAGTATTTAGGACTATTAACCGATAGGCGATGACGATCAGCGCAAAAACCGTAGGAACGGGATCAGCTGGCGGAGCAGGAGCAGCATGCTCCAGACCCAATTGCCCACATAGGTCATGGCCGCGGCGGTCAACAACTCACGGGCGGGTTTCATGTCTTCTTCGCTGATAAACTGCCCACGGTCCAGGATCGGTAGGGCGCGGCCGAAGCTGGCGTCGAATTCCACCGGCAAGGTTACCAGCCGGGTGATGGCCGAGAGCACAAAGGTGCCGACCATCACAATCACCATCAACACGGTGATCCCCGGCGCCTTAAAGACGCTGGCGAGAACGGTGGAGAGCAGGGCACCAATCATGGCAAATTTCACCGCGTAATTGGTCATCGACACCAGCGGCCCGCGCAGTTGAAACGCCCATTATTTATCCCGGTGCTGGAGGGCGTGACCGACCTCATGGGCGGCGATGGTCACCGCGGCCAGGGATTTACCATGCATGTGTTGTTCAGACAGCCGGACCGTGCGCGTTGTGGGGTCGTAATGATCGCCTTGTTTGTCGGTCATCTCAACGACCACGCCGTCGAGGTCGGCCAGCTCGATCAGGTGGCGGGCAAACTCACCACCGCTGCCGGGATAATCGGGGCGTTCGACTTGATGGCGTTTGATCACCCGCTTCGCCCACAAGCCAGGGCCGGCGATGATGAGCAACAAAACAGCGATGATAAGAAATCCAGCCATGGGTGTAATATTCTAGTCTTGGGCCCAACGTTCAACCGCATCGGCCACCCGATGGGCGAAAAGCCGTGCGGTTTCCACATCATGCGGTGGGATCAACACGGCTTTATCGGTTGCCGATTGGGCCATTAAACCAAGCCATGAGCCGCCATCATTGATCCGGGCATCAGCATCATCACCATGCTTGCTACCTACCTGGTTCTGGCCAACCCAGACCATGCCGTGTTGGGCTGCGAATACCGCCATTTGGATTAGGCTGTTAAGCTTATCACCGCTGGGGCTGGTGCCAACGGTAAAGCCAGCACCGATCTTATTGGCCCAGGGCTGGTCGAGCCAAATCTCGCCGGTTGCGTCCATAAAACTTTTCATCGGGCCAGAGACATTACCCATATAGGTCGGGCTGCCGAAAATAATCGCATCCGCATGTTGAAGCCTTGCCCAATCAACCTGCTCGAGCGGTTCAACCCGGATCAAATGGGCCACAAACCCAATGCGATCATTCATGGTATCCACGATAATCTGGGCTAAGCGTTCCGTATGACCCGCACCAGAATGAAAGGGGATGGCAACCTGCTTCACGCGGCATCAAACACGACCAAGGCCACGCCTTCATTCACCTGATCTCCCACCTGAAAGGGTAGGTCCGTGACAGTGCCAGCCGCCGGAGCTTTGATCACATGCTCCATCTTCATCGCCTCAAGCACCAATAACGGCGCCCCCGCCTCAACCTCCTCCCCTGCTGCCACCAGCACAGCGGTCACCTTACCCGGCATCGGGGCACCAAGGCCGCCAGCGGCCAAGGTTCCCATTTCGGGTTCAGCCAAGAGGTTTTGCCACTCCAAAGTGATCCAGCCCTCGGCCTCCCGGTCACATAGGGTCAGGCGATCACCGTTGCGGTCCACGGCGACCGGCAGCGTCTCAAGGGTTTGGTCGCCGACACGCACCGACCAGCGAGCTGACCCTGGCAAAGGGTAGTCCACGCGCACGGTCTGGGCCTCGCCCATCACGGGTGTCAGCGTTACATTCTCCTGACGGGTGAGGGTGTTGAGCCAGCCATCCGTGGCAAACGGATTGGTCAGTGCAGGGTCCGTGTCACTTTGCGCCACCACCGCGACGGCCGCATCGGCCAGGCCGCTTGCGGTGGGTTCCGGGCCATGGAGCAGCGCGTCTTCATGGTCTTCGATAAACCGTGTATCCAGCGCGGCAGCGCGGAAGGCCGGGTGGTCAATGGTCCGGCGCAGGAAGTCGAGATTGCCGTTCAAACCCCTTAACCGGGTTTTGGCCAATAGCTCACTCAATCGCGTACAAGCCGTATCCCGATCCGGCCCCCAGGCAATCAGCTTGGCGATCATGGGATCGTAAAAGGGGGTGACGGCATCGCCGGGGCGAATACCCGCATCAACCCTTGTATCAGGCAGCGCGGGGGTCAGAAACTCAGTCACCGTGCCGATTTGTGGTAAAAAGCCCTTGGCCGGGTCTTCGGCGTAGAGCCGCACTTCCACCGCATGGCCATCAACGCTTAAATCATCCTGGGCAAAGGGCAGGGCTTCACCGGCCGCGACCCGCAGCTGCCATTCGACCAAGTCCAAGCCGGTTATGGCCTCGGTCACCGGATGCTCCACCTGCAGGCGTGTGTTCATCTCCATGAAATAGAACGCGCCGTCGGTGTCGAGCAGGAACTCAACGGTCCCGGCCCCCACATAGTCAATGGCCTGGGCCGCCCGCACGGCTGCTGCCCCCATGGCATCACGGGTCGCCTGATCAAGGCCCGGCGCGGGCGCTTCTTCCACCACTTTTTGGTGGCGACGCTGGATTGAGCAATCCCGCTCGAACAAATGCACGCAGTTGCCGTGACTATCGGCAAAGACTTGAATCTCCACATGGCGCGGGGTGGCGAGATAGCGTTCGATCAGCACTTTCTCATCACCAAAGGAGGCTTTCGCCTCCCGTTGGGCGCTAGCGATGCCATCTTTTAGGCCCGCCGCATCCGCCACCACCTTCATGCCCTTACCACCCCCACCGGCCGAGGCTTTGATCAATAAGGGAAAGCCCACGGTCTTGGCTTGCGCTACCAGGGTATCAAGCGCCTGGTCATCGCCGTGATAACCCGGGACTAGGGGCACATCAGCCTCAGCCATCAGCGCCTTAGCCTCCGACTTACCGCCCATGGCGCGGATCGCGCTGGCGGGCGGCCCGATAAAGGTCAGGCCAGCGGCGGCAATCGCATCGGCAAAACCAGCGTTTTCGGCTAGGAAACCATAGCCTGGATGGATCGCTTGCGCGTCCGTGGCCTTGGCCGCCTCAAGGATCCTCTCGACCTTCAGGTAACTCTCAGCCGCCGGGGCTGAGCCGATCAGCACAGCCTCATCGCACGCCGCCACATGGGCGGCGTTACGGTCAGCCTCGGAATAAACCGCGACCGTCGCCACCCCCATTTCACGGGCGGTGGCCGCAATCCGACAAGCGATCTCACCACGGTTGGCAATCAGAATTTTATCAAACATCGGTTCCGACCTACTCTGCCCCTATTCCACAACCCAGGATGGCTTTCGTTTCTCCAAGAACGCCGATAGCCCCTCTTGCGCCTCAGATCCTACCCTCACTTGAGCGATCTGTTGGGCGGTGGCATCGGCCACCTGGCTCGGCTCCTGATCCCGCACCATGGCCACCAATTGTTTTGACTGGGCCAGGGCCTCTGGCCCCGCCTTGCGCAAATAGCCGATCAACGCATCCACCGCGCCATCAAGCGCGTCCTCGGCCACCACCTCATGGACCAGGCCCAGACGTTGGGCGGTTGTCGCGTCCATGCGCTCGGCGGTGAGGAAATACCGCCGGGCCGCTCGACCGCCCATGGCGCGGATGACAAAGGGTGAGATGGTTGACGGGGTAAGGCCCAGCTTGACCTCAGAGAGTTGGAAAAACGCGGTATCAGCCGCCACCACAATATCGCTGCACGCCACCAGCCCAACACCCCCACCGATGGCCGGGCCTTGCACCCGCGCGATTACCGGCTTGGGTAATCCATCAATCGTCGCCATCAACCCGGCTAAAGCCTTTGCATCATGCAGGTTCTCGGCCTCATCATACCCCGCCATGCGGCGCATCCAATTGGCATCAGCGCCAGCGGAAAAGCTAGGACCATGGGCGCGCAACACCACGGCCCGGATATGATCATCGGCACCAATGGCGTTGAAGGCAGATGTCAGGCTCGCGATCAAACCATCGTCGAAAGCATTATGCTTTTCGGGGCGATTAAGCGTGATCTGGGCGATGTCCTCAGAGGTCTCGACGGTGAACCCGTCTTGTTGGTTAGTCATTGATGAACCGTGTTTGGCAGGTGCGGTGGTTACTCCGCTATAGCACTATGTATAAATTGCACAACCACCGAGCCTTCGCCAACCGCTGATGCCACACGCTTGACCGACCCGGCGCGCACATCACCCACAGCATAGATCCGCGGGCAGCTGGTTTCATAAAGGCTGGGGTTGCGTTCCAAGGCCCATTTGGACCGCACCAATTCCATCGGGGTGAGGTCTGCACCGGTTTTGACGAAACCTTTAGGGTCAAGTGCTACGCACCCGGATAACCATTCGGTACAGGCCTCAGCGCCAATAAACGCAAACAGGTGGCGACAATCCCGGCGCTCGGTCTCATCACGGTCCTTATAATGGATATCAATCGCTTGCAGCCGCTTGGTTCCCTCACCGTCTTGTACGGCCTGGCTGGGTCGTTCGGTGCCATGCAAGCCCACCACGGCTGAGTTGCCATGGACCGTGATATTGGGTGTCTCTTCAATCCG
>JBCCBF010000273.1:0-3975 GCA_039814445.1 Pseudomonadota bacterium | reverse complement strand
GTCCTCATTGAGATCGATGGGGAACTCATACGTGCCAAACTCATCGAACAGGGCGTTACGAACCGCCCGGCCTGCCTTCTCGATGATACGCTGGCGCACCGCCCGTTCAAACCCCTGATAATCATCGAGCCGCCAATTATCGCTGACCTTCAACCCTTGGCGGCGCAGCTCTTGGCGTACTTGGCGGTGGTGCTTTGTGGTGTGGTCGAGCCCGCGCCGTTGCAGCCTATCTTGATAGCGTCGCCAGGCTGATTGGGCTTCGTCACGCACCATCTCACGGCTGGGGTTAATCGCGGGCCGCCTGACCTGGTCATATTGCTCATACATCGCGGTCAAATCGGCCTCAAGCGGGGGCCAGATCTCCGTGACAAACTGATCAGCGCTGCCCAAACAAGCGACCGGGCCATCACAGCTCAAGACCAAGGCACGCTTAAAAGCATTGGGCAACAATGGCTTTAATTCATCATCGATAGTCTCACGGCTCAACGCCAAGGCCGGGAACATGGCCATGAAGGACAGGCCCGAGGGTTGGGCCAAGGCTTCTGGTGACAGATCCATGGTCGGGATGTTGATATGCCCGTCGCGGATCAAACCGGTGCTGCTGGTTAACACCAACGCGCGGCTGCGCTGATCCTCGCTCATGGTTTTCAGCAACCCCATGATCACCACTTCTTGCACGGTCCATACCGTGGCGATGGTGACCAGGGTGATCAAGGCGATACCAGCGGTTTTCACGCGCCATGGCAGCGCGGCCTTGGTCACCCCGGCGATCAAAAACAGGGTAATGGCAATACCGCTCAGGGTTCGCCCGACCAACTCAATACTATCCAGTTGCTCAGGGGTAATTTGCGACCCCGCCATCACCAAAAGCTGGGCTGAGAAACCAAGCTCAACAATCAGATAAACCACGCTGCACCAGAACAAAAAAGGCAGTCGCTTTAGGCGCTTACCACCTTTATCTGTTGGGCTCTTTTGCGGTGGTGATGTGGATCGCGTGCGGGTGAACACACGCCGGATGCGATCAACCAGCTTAGTCAATGTCCAGGGTCCCCACCGGTGGTAGCTTGAATTCCGTGCTGGGCAATGGACGAGTGGCGCGTGGAGCGCTTTGACCTGGCGTATGGCCCGCGGCCCGGTGGGAGGTACCGGGGGATGTCACCACTGATGGCGCGGGCGAACGGGATGGTGATAAGCGCTCGCCTGCACCTGGCCGGGCCGATGGTATGGGCGGCGTCCCGGTCGTACGAATGGCCGGATCAAGGCGCGCCATCTGGCGTTGATCAACGCCATAGCGCAGACGACCCTGGCGATCCTGGATCACGGCTATGGCGCTTTCGCTACCCTGGCCGAAACCAATGGTCATGGGGCGTTCACAATCACCAAGACGGTAGAAATCTGGCTCCCAAGCACCGTAGGTGATGGCAAAGTAATCGCGATTGCACCCGGTATAGGACGTACCAATCAAGATCACCTCCCCGTCGGCTTTAGGGGCTAAGGGGAAGACCTGGATATCAACCACATCAACACCATAGATGATGAAACCACCCGCCCCGGGCACCCTGACCTCAAGCTCCTCATCAGCCAGCGGCAGAATGGTGGCCTGCCCAAGGCTGGTGGGGAAATTAGCCAAAACCGCGGTTTGATAGGAGCCCAAACCCGCCTGGGGGGCACAGGCCGTGATCACGAGAAAACCCAGCAATGAACAGACAAGACGAAGGCTTGGGCGACGCCAGAAATTTAGGGACATGGGGGGCTACCAAATTAATGGGTATGGGTTTTTACGTTACGGCGCTTATACCCTGGTTCTACGGCGCCGCAATAATCACCTGATCAATGATGTGCACAACACCGGCCTTATTCGCAATATCAGCGTCTATAATCTGCGCTTGATTGACGAAAACAGCCCCGCCCTCACGCTCGATGGTCAGACGTTGTCGGCCCAGCGCGTCATAGGTGTCACCATCGTTTAAATCAACTTTATCCAGCCTATCGATCACCACATGATGGGTCAGCAGCTCATAGACCTCCACACGATTTTCATTGGTGACTAAGCGTTCAATGTAACCCGCAGGCAGCTTAGCCAAGGCGTCATTACTCGGGGCAAAAACAGTGTAAGGTCCGGGCCCTTGCAATGCGCGGTGCAGGTTTACCTGCTCTAAAATCTCAGCAAACCGGGTTAGGGCGGGTTGTTCGGTGATGGCAATGTAAATACCCGTACGGTTATCAGCCCATGATGGCGTCACTGCCATAGGGGATGACGAGAACAATCCCACCGCCATCACGGTCACCACAAACAGGCCTGCTTTTCTGATCATCAAGGCGGCTCGCATCCATCTAGCCATCGGTATCTTGCACATCTTACAAAAACAAAAAGGCCTGCACCATTCGGCACAGACCTTTTTTTACGTTTATTTTTTAAGGTGCTTTGGCTGATTACTCAGGCAAAATCACCGTATCAATAACGTGAATAACGCCATTGGTTGCCATAATGTCGGTTTGGATGACCTTGGCATTATCAACCATGACGCCGGCATCGGTGACAGCAATATCAACGGCTTGGCCTTGAACAGTGGTCGCTGTGTCAAGATCGACGACCTGTTCGGCTTTCACCTTACCCGATACCACATGATAGGTCAGGACAGCGATCAACTGATCCTTGTTCTCGGGCTTCAGCAGGTTCTCCACGGTGCCCTCAGGCAAGCTGGCAAAAGCTTCATCGGTTGGGGCGAACACGGTGAAAGGACCATCGCTTTTAAGGGTATCAACCAAGCCCGCTGCTTTAACAGCCGCCACAAGGGTTGAGAAGTTGTCATTACTGGCAGCGATATCGACAATATCAGCGGCTTTTGCTGTGCCAGCAGCCACCATGGTGCCCAAGGTAACAGCAGCGGCAATAGCAAGATTTCGAATAATCATGGGTTTGCGTCTCTTCGTTTTTTAAGGGAAAGGGGTCCCGTCATTTTTGTTGTGTGAGTGATTACGCACAGCCCCCCTAATTGGTTCATTAATATTTATAAAAAAATACTCATGACCAACGCCTAGCAACCCCGGGCACTATTAGGTTTTTGCCCCTATATACTGCCTAATACTGTTTAATCAGAACGGCTTAATCACCAAGACATCACAGGGCGGTTTATCCAATAAGGACGCGGCGACACTACCCCATATCGCACGGGATACCGCACCACGCCCATGGGTGGCCAGCACCACCAGATCGGCATTCACCCGATCGCACACCCGGCGCAACACCTGGTCTGGTGCCCCGGCTTCGATCACACGGTGCAAATTATCGGCGATGGCACCCATGCCCTCGGCTTGCTCGGCCAGAATGGCCATTTCATCGGCCACAAACTTATCGAATTGCAGTTTGTGTTGATAGGCAATCTCTTCAGCCAGACCGGGGCTTGCCGACAACCCGATAAAGGGCGCGTGATAGGCATGAACCAGGTGGATTTTAGCCTCGGGTGCCATGGTCAGGGCCTGTCGGATGGCCGCCCGTGAAGACAGCGTAAAATCAATGCCCACCACCACGTTACGGTAATCTTGATCGGGTTTTTCATGCACCAGCAAGGCCGGTGCTATGCTCCCGGCCAGGGCCTGACCGGCGGTGGTTTTGGCAAAGGCGCGGGGCTCATCCTTGGCGCCATCATGGACGCCGAATACCAACAGCGAGGTTTTCGGATCATTGGCCCGCTCAATCAATGTTTGCCGTGGGCGCCCCTGGGCCACAACAGCGCTGCACGCAACCCCATACTCATCGGCGATTTTCTTGGTCAGCGGTTCTAAGTTTTGCTTTGCCCAGCTGACTGTTTGCTGACGGAACGCATGGTTCAGATCTTTATCAACCACGTGCAGCGCTTCGAGCGGCTGTTGCAACGTGTGTGCGACCCGGCAGGCGCGGGCCAAGGCGTATTCTGAGCGTGCGCTAAGGTCGGCTGCCACCAAAACAGTCATTCTATCCCCCATGAATTAAGT
>JBCCBF010000421.1:0-1838 GCA_039814445.1 Pseudomonadota bacterium | reverse complement strand
TACAGATCTACAATGTGGATGTGGAGAGCCATACGGGCAGCATCAGCGCGTATCTGGACTTTCCGGTCTTTGAGTTTGACCAGGCCGAAGCCCCGCTGACCTTTAGCCTCGGTGGCGGTTTTGGGTTTGCCCATCACACGACTGACGGCACCTACATCTTTCCATCGGCGGGTATACTCGACACCAGCAGCAGCCAGGATGACACCAGCCTGATTTGGCATCTGGGCGCTGGCATCAACTTTCCGATCTATCATCGCCTGACCGGCGACATTACCTACCGCTTCAGTGATTTGGGCGATATCGAGACCGGTCGTTTTGCCAATGGCGCGGTGTTGGAAGCCGATGATTTTATCTCACACGATATTTTCTTCGGCCTACGCTTCGCGCTCTAAGGCGCCCCGATCATACCGTGATATAATCTTGGCGGTGCTGTGAATGGCCAAGATTGAAGGATCCCATGACTTACCGCGATAGCAGCGGCCGCCCAATTGACACGAGTGAAATGTGGCGGATGCCGTCCTATCAGGCAGACGCGATGCTTGATAGTGTCCGGTATAACAAACCGCGCCAAAACACCAACCCGGCCTTCCAGTCCCCAGGATATGGCGGACAACGATCGGGATCCCATGGTTATGGCAGTTATTCTTCTGGGCCAGACATCGACCTTTCGGGTCTTCTGCCCATTCTTGGCACTCTGTTTCGCCTGAGTGTGGCCTTCGCCAAATGGTTCGCCCTGGGCGGCGGCGTGTCGGTTTTTACCGCCCTTGTCTATCTGGGGTTAGCAGCCGTGCTGGTCTTTGAACGCCAGGACATTCTTATGGGCTTACCACCGGCCACAGAAGCTTTGATGGGCGCCTGTCTGATAATCGCCCTGTTGGGGGCGGGGCTGGCGGGCCTAGTGCGCCATATCAATCAGACAATTATCCATGGAGTGGAGGATCGTCACACGATGGAACTACTAGGCGGTGCGTTGAGCCATTGGGTGCGCACCGGTGTGTTCTTCGCCTCCCCCATTATGGTGGTGGTTGCGACCCTAATCATCACGCATTTGCTAAAGGATCCAGACGCATACCAGGAAGATATCGCCTTTGCCTGCGTGCCCTTGGCCTTGGCCCTTGGGCATCTAGCCTTAACCCGGCTCATGCGCCGGCGTTATGCATTGCCTTTGGGCTTGATCGCTGGTGCGGCAGCGGGGCTTTACATCACCCATTCTATAGGGCTGTGGGCGCTCTAAAACTGCGCAAAATCCACATCGCGGAGGATCACTTTGTGGATCCAGTTATTCAGCGGAAACAACCGGTGCTCGGCATGGATAACAAAGCGTAACCCATGACGCACAACCGGGCCCATGGCTTCATCGGTACTGCGTTCAAACGCGCTATAAGATGGTGTGCTGGTCACGGTGTTGGGTGTGAAATGCATGGCGCCTGCCGCGATTATGACCACCAGGCTGGGGATCGTGACCGCCAACAGGCGCGGTAAGAATAACGCCAGCAAATAACCCGCGACCTTGGCCATATGGGTCAAGGCACCAATAATCGAAAAGCCCAACGCCAAGGGCACCGCAATCAACCCCTCAGCCGCCTGTTCCGTTTGCCGAATCCAGGCTCGTCGGCCTTGATAATGCTCATCCTTAACCAAACTCGCGTAATGCCGCGCGGCGTGATAGTCGATCAAGGCTGGGTATAAGCGGCGACGCAGCTGGTCTTCAGAATAGGTGGTGGTTAGCAAAGGCGGCGGGTGTTTCCTCAGCTCAGACGCTTGTAAGCCTTGAGGTTCCCCACACCCGGGGTTTTACCAACCGGTGGGCAAAGAATTGGTCCTCATTGAGATCGATG
>JBCCBF010000195.1:0-5463 GCA_039814445.1 Pseudomonadota bacterium | reverse complement strand
GAGGAGCATGAGGGGGAGGCGAGCCGACAATTGGTGGCTGATGCCCTGACCATGTGTGTGCACCAACGGCTGGTGGGCGATGAACGCCAATTGACCATGGATGTGTTGCTACCCTCACGGAAGGCCGATGATCCTATTCGTGCCGCGATCCGTGACGGGCAGTTCAATGATTTAGAGGGGCACGTGCGAAGCACGGCGTCCAAGAAATCAGCGTAGTTTTTGTGTTGCGTAAAATGTCAGCGGTGACACGTGGGAAACTTACGGTTTCGACCCGGGTCTAAACGACATATCAAACCGCGTGTCCGGCTTCGGCCGGGTTTCAAGGCCAAGGCTTGGGTTCAAGCGCTCGGTAATCATGCCCAGCATATGATCGGCGTATTTAACCGCTGATCGCGCATCAGCGGCGGTGTAATATTCTGATGGCACCACGGTACCCACAGCCAGCAAAGACAGATCTTGTTCTTTCTGCAAGACCCGCATGATAGGGCCCATGGATGCGTCCTCAGCCGCCCGGGGTGGGGCATCCTCGGCAATACAGCGCGCTGGTATGTCAACGCGCTCGTGCACCAGTAGCGCTAGGGTCGCAAAGTCAACAATCGTACGACTTTCCTTAACCACATCGGCATGGCAGCCAAGCTGCATCAATGGTTCAATAACCACATCCCGTCGTATGGTGGCGCGCCGAAGGTAGTCGGTCGAGATATCGTCGCGTTTATTCGACGCAAATTTCATGGCCAGGCCAGCGGTGGAGCCGCTTGCTGACATATCCAGATCGCCCATAGGATCAATCTGTGGTGTCATACCGTCTGATGGTGGTCCCTGTTGAACCAAGGTTTTCTCCTGACTGTTTATACCGATCGACGATGGTGTGAGTGATCAATCAAGCCGATCACAGTTCGTATCGCTATAAATCCACCTGCCTTGTTGTATTATAGGCTTATTTTGAGCCATGTGACCAGTTGCATATGCACCAAATGTGCTGTGGCCAGGTTTTCTGGCCTGGGCCTTGGGCAAACACCTTTATGTGAGGCTTGATGGTTTTCGCCAATTGCCGCTGCCGCCCCTGGTAATTTTGTGGTAGTTTGCTGAACTTAAATGATTATTCGGGGCACATAATGACTATTTTGCGTGATTTGAAAACGGGCACAGCATTAGCGGCTTTGGCCGCTTTTGGCATGGGTTTATCGCTCTTACCAACACCAGCTTTGGCGCAAGAAACCGCCACAACACACTCCGGGCCCGTGACACCATCCCAGGTGCCATCCCCTGACTTAACTCAGGATATCCCCGGGGCGTCGCAAAACCTTGAAGGCCCCTTGAATCCGGATGCGCCCGCGTTGCAATACCTGCGCGCCCGGGGCAACCAGCTGCGCTTTATGGGGCGGCTGCACGGCCTTGATGCTTATTTCGCGGAAGCCGCCAGCGGTAGCATTCAAACCTTCTATGTCACGCCCGATGGCCAAGGGGCCATTGCTGGTTTGATGTTTAACACCCAAGGACAGAACATCACCATGGGCCAGGTGATGACCTTGCTACAGGCTGATCCACAAGCGTTGCAGGCGGCCAACCGACTGCAAGAGCAAGCACAACAGGCTGACGAACAACGGGCACCGTTAAGCGCCCAGCAACAACAGGCGAAAGCCGAAGCCGTCCTCAATGTGGTCGATCGCACCAATTGGTTCCGGCTTGGCGTGCCCGATGCGCCAATTGTCTACATGGTCCATGATCCGAACTGTCCCTGGTGTGAGCGCGCGATGCAGCATCTGGCCCCATTGGTTGGTCAGGGGCAGCTACAGATGCGGATTATTCCCGTCGGCATGCTCGCGGAAACAAGTCTGCATAAATCAGCGGCTATTATCTCATCCCCTAACCCGGGCGAGGCCATGCAACGCTATGAAGGCCGTGCGGCCGCACCACCACCCGCCCAAACCGTCAGTCAGGATTCAATCCTGCTGGTTCGTCAAAATGAGCAATTCACCCGGGATTATGAGCTAGAGGGCACGCCCCAATTCATTTTCCGTGGCTTTGATGGCATCCCGCGGATTATTCGGGGTATGCCGCGCAACATGCCCGATGATTTGATGCGCCTGGTTCGCGGCGCGTCTTAAGCCAAGCGGGTTACAGCCGCGCTGACCATAAAAAAGCCGCTGGGTCTGAACCGAGCGGCTTTTTTGCTGTCTGCCATCTGGCAAGGCGACACTTATGAATCATTCGCCGGCTTTTGCCGCCATGAACCGCTGCGCCAGATATTATCGATGCCCCGGGCGTTTGCTTCGGTGGATACCATGGCTTGCCATTCATCCCAGGCGCGGTTGCCGTGTTGATCCAGGTGCATGGATAGGATCAGCAGCAAACGGTTGAGGATGGGGGAGGGGCGACCACCTTGTACCACCCACCGATAGCCCGCTGAGGCTTCACGCCCCAAGGCAATGCCCAAGGTCTTGCGCGATGCTTCAGAAAGCCGGTCGGCCACGTCACCCGGCTCGGGCGGGCGGGGGATGGGGCAGGCCTCGGGATAACTGTCGAGGAAACGTGCCAATAATGCCACGGCGGGATCTTTCACCGGGTCTGGGCCAGCTTTTTTGATTTTGCCCCAATTGGGCATAGAAAGCCCGAAAAGCCAGCATAAATCAGTCACTGACAGGGCCAGTTTTTCACGTAAATCTTCTAAATCATGGCCAGTAACGGGCCGATCCTTGGGGATCATGCTTGGTCCTTTCAAACTTGCTTTCTATACAAGATACAACGCTTTCGCGCGGCGCCCCCCGGGTACCTTCATGGCCCATCAATAACGCTGCGCTTGAAAGGCCAAAGATAAACTGAGGAAAGATATTAATGTCTACTGTCGCGTTGACCGCCTTCTTTACCTACAACCGCAGCAATATGCCAGAGTCAGTTACACTGGCTGATGTGCCGCTGCCTCCCCGGGCACTCCCCCCCACCGGTGCCTTGACCGCGCTTTATGGTTTCCGCGATGCGTTGGAAGAGCTGTCACGCCTGCGTAAGCGTTGGGAAAGCGATACGGTTGGTTTTGCCACCGTGACCCTTCAGGCTGAAATCGGCAAAATGCCTTATGGCCGGGTTAGCCCTGAAAAACTGAGTAATTATAAGTTTCTCTATCTCGACCGTATCACCCGTCCGTTGGAAGATATGTGCCGCGATAAGTTTGATGGTTATGCCGCGGAAATGGGCATGGAGCGCCAAGATCCATTCCGCCACGCTGGTTTTGTGTGTGAGCGCCCCGACTTCATCGGCCGCCTGCATCAAGAGCCAGAGTTCAACCATTTGGACGTGATTGTCTATCGGATTGATGACCCGCTTACCGGCCCTCGTCAGATCGCCTCCTTGTTCAACAAAGACGCGATTGTATCAATCGAAGCGCGGGGTGTTGAGACCCGTATCCTGCTGCCACAAGGCGTCCCAGCCCGCGGTATGCCCGGGGTCGAAGAGGTCAGCCTGAAAACCGCGTAATCAACGCATTCAGCGCATTTATCAGTTTATCGACTGTACCATTAAGGCGAGCCAATCCAGGCTCGTCTTAATGTCTTCTGGGCGTAGCGTGGCCCAAAGACCGGCTAGGGCTAGCATCGGGCCAAACGGTTTGTGTTCGTCTTGAAATAAACGCAACGCAGCTAACAGGCCAAAGATGACAAGCCCAACCACAGCGGCGAGAGCGGCGGTCAAAAAGACCTGCTCAATACCGACCCAAGCGCCGATGGCGCCCATCAGCTTCACATCCCCGCCGCCAATGCCCAGGACGCCCCGCCAGCGCCAATAGGCCTCTTGCAAGAGCCATAAGAACCCAAAACCGGCCACTGCCCCAAAGATGCTAAAAGCCGGGCTGATGGGGAGCAGACCGAAAGCCGCCGCTAGCAACCCGCCCCATAGCAATGGGTAGGTGAGGCTGTCGGGCAATGTCCGATGTTTCAAATCCGATAGGCTGAGGGTTAAAAAGCTCCAGGCCGCAAACATATAAGCCAGCGTTAGCCAGGTGGCCCCATGGGTCACGGCAATCAAACAAAACAGAACGGCACAGGCCCATTCGGTGAGTGGCGCAGAGATCGGCACTTTATAGCCGCAGCTTTTGCATTTGCCACCGACCACAAACCAGCCGATCCCCGGCATCCGCTCTAGGGTCCCTAAAGGCCGACCACATTGTTCGCAACGGCTGGCTGGCCAGACCAGGCCCATATCCTCTTCAAGATCCAGGCCTTCATCCTGGGCAATGGCTATCTGCCCCAACCGATCGCCCGCCACGGTGGCAAAACCACCAAAAACCAACCCAATAAAAGCCGCAGATAGGCCCAAAATAACCGGCTGCGCTAAGACTAATTCCAGAGCGAGAAGAAAATCATCCATGGCCGTTGCCATACCTTTTTAACGTGATGCTCGCAGCATACGAATTCTGATCTGGCGTACCATGTCAGTGATTACTGGTGAGGAAAACAGCGTATGAGTAGAGGATCGGTGGCCACGTCTGTGGCCATGGATGGGAGGCTTGGGGCTGCGCTGGTAATCAGCGGCTTTCAAGCTCCCGCTGCTGTTCTTTTAGCCGTTCAAGCTGTTGAATGGTCAGGTTCTCCAACGTCTGCATGCGTTGGTTAAGCTGATTGATGCCCTGTTGTTCGGGGGATTGTAGGCGTCCTAAGACGGCCTCGCAGCCCTCACGCGGGGAACGGCGCTGCCATTTGGCCAGATTTTCTACATAGACCTCGCGGCTTTGAACATAGTCGCGGTTACTTTCACTTTGCCCCCGAATGCGGTTGTCAAAATTGCGCTCCAGAACCTCAATACGGGAGGGGTCCAAGCCACAATAAACCGCCCCAGCCATCTCGCGGCCTAAATCCCGTGCTGTGACCTCGGCGTCGCTCCGGGCCTCGGCGGCACTGAGTGGTATCGTGAGGGTGAGCAAGCTGGCGAGGATGATTCGGCCGAAAAAACTCGTGTGAGCGTGGCGATGATCTGAAAGCACGGCCGAGTTTCCTTCTTCTCAGGGCAAAAAACACTGGCTGTTTCCAGCAGAGTGACTAAAACAGCGCCTAGCATGCCAGAGACGGTGATGAATGCGAAGTGCTCACATCGACAACCGGTCAGGCCGCTTTATACTATCATAATCATGCCATCAGGATGGTGCGGGGGACGCCCGGGCCGCCAATGTCTGAAGAAAACAGGACCGCCAGGATACATGCCAAAAGAAGATCTTATCGAATTCAACGGTGTCGTTGCCGAGTTACTGCCCAACGCCATGTTCCGGGTCAAACTGGATAACGACCATGAAATCTTGGCGCATACCTCGGGTAAGATGCGTAAAAACCGAATTCGTGTGCTGGCCGGTGATCGGGTCACCGTTGAGATGACCCCCTATGATTTGACCAAAGGCCGGATTACCTTCCGCTTTAAGTAAGGCTGCGGCCGGACAAGAGAAGACGCTGCTGCGAGCCTTCAAGGCGAAACTCTTCGACG
>JBCCBF010000113.1:0-7983 GCA_039814445.1 Pseudomonadota bacterium | reverse complement strand
GCCCTTGAATGATTGGCTTAAATCCCACGGCATGACCGGGATTGCTGGGATCGATACCCGCCGCTTAACCCGTCGTCTTCGTGACCATGGTGCCGCCCGCGGCGTCATTGCCTTTCCCACGGATGGTGAGATTGATGTGGCGGCATTGACCGCCCAGGCTCGTGATTGGCCGGGTCTAAGCGGTATGGACCTCGCCAAAGAGGTCACCTGTCGTCAAACCTATGAATGGCGCGAAACAGCCTGGGACCTTACCCACGGCCATGGGGAACAAACCAACCCGGCACGCAAAGTGGTGGCCATCGATTACGGGGCGAAACGTAATATCTTACGCATGCTAGCGAGCCATGAGTGTGCGGTCACCGTGGTGCCTGCCACCGCCAGCTTTGATGACATCATGGTCCATGAACCCGATGGGATTTTCCTGTCCAACGGCCCTGGTGACCCGGCGGCCACGGGGCAATACGCTGTGCCCGTGCTTGAAAAGCTGATCGACACCGGCAAGCCAATCTTTGGCATTTGTCTGGGGCACCAACTCTTGGCCCTGGCCCTGGGTGGTAAGACCGAGAAGATGCATCATGGTCATCGTGGCGGTAACCATCCGGTCAAAGACATCGCCACGGGCAAGGTTGAGATCACCAGCCAGAACCACGGCTTTTGTGTACTGCCCGACAGCCTACCCAGCGGCATTGAAGCCAGCCATGTGAGCCTGTTCGATGGCAGCAATGAGGGGCTAGCCAGCCAGGATAAACCCCTGTTCTCCGTGCAATATCACCCCGAAGCCTCCCCCGGCCCCCATGATAGCCACTACCTATTCGAGCGCTTCACCGATCTGATCGACGCCCACCGTTAAACTGATGCCCGCCACCAAGAATCCCACCGGCGCCAAACACTCAAAGGCCACCACCCCAAGCCGGCCATGGTGGCTCTTCGTTCTGTTCAGCTTTGCTATTTTCACCTCAGCGGCGCTCATCTTTATGGTCCAGCCCATGGTGGGCAAGATGCTGTTGCCCCTGGTGGGTGGAGTGCCGGCGGGCTGGGTCGTGGCCATGGCCTTTTTTCAAACAGCCCTGCTGGTGGGCTATTTGATCGCCCATTTATGCTCAAAGCTTAAACCCCATCACCATGGCCTTGTGCATCTGGGGTTGGTCGCTGTGGCCGCCATCAGTTTGCCACTCGGTTTAGAGGCCAGCCTCATGGGTGATAGCATTGCTCATCGCCCGATACTGAGCGTCATCGTGATCCTGGCCATCGGCACCGGTCTTCCCTTTGTAGCCCTGGCCGCGACCGGCCCGACCCTACAACGATTATTTGCGACAAACCGTTATGGCGGAGAGCAGGACCCCTACTTTTTATACGCAATCAGTAATATCGGCAGCCTATTGGGCTTGATCTCTTATCCGATTGTAATCGAGCCGATCTTTGCCCTCGACGTCCAGGGGCTGAATTGGGCCTATGCCTATGGCGCCCTGGCGATCTCCATCCTGCTGTGCACCCTGTTGGTGAACAAAGATACCTTGGCCACCCAAAGCGGTCCGACCGGGCCTGATCAAGTGTTAAGCCACCGGGAGCGGGGCTACATTATCGCCTGCGCTGCCGTGCCATCGAGCCTGTTGATTGGGGTGACCACCCTGATCACCACGGATATCGCCTCAACCCCCCTGTTATGGATCATCCCCCTCAGCCTTTATCTGGTGACGATGATCATCGCCTTCTCACGGCGGCGGCTCTTACCCTTCAAGTGGATCCATGCCAGCATTCCCCTGGTGATTTTCATCACCCTGATCACCATTGTTCAAGACACCCAAACCGATGGTCTTGATGAGTTTGTCATTCACCTGACAGCTTTCACCATCATCGCCTTATCCGCCCACGGCAAGCTTGCGGATGCCAGGCCGCCGGTGGAAAACCTCACAGAATACTATCTGCTGATTGCTATTGGCGGGGCTTTGGGCGGTGCCATGACGGCCTGTTTATCGCCCTTGTTATTCTCGTGGTACTGGGAATACCCGGTGGCCCTATTGGCGATGCTTGTCTTTGTCGTGGGCACCAAAAACTATCGGCTTGGCCTGATCAGTAAAGCCATCATCAGCTTGTACATACTCTCCCACATGGTGGGCATGGGGTCATCCCTGCCCCAGGTAACATTCGACGCGGTTACCATTTTGCAATTCGCGGTGATGGGCACCATTCTCGTGGCGGCCGGGCTGCTGTTCTTCAACCCGCGCTATAGCGCCCTGACGCTTGTTTTTACCCTGATCCTGGCGGACAGCACGCTCAAGGCAAACCCCGAGTTCATCGGCCAAAAACGTAGCTTCTTTGGCATTGTTCAACTCCATGACGAACAGCGCTTGATAGACGGGGATGTGAAAACCGTGAGGCTCATGAATCACGGCAGCACCACCCACGGCATGCAGATTCTTGAGCCGTTTCAAAAGCCCGAAATGCTGGCCTATTACAACCCCGCAGGCCCCCATGGTGATATCTTCCAGGCGACTGATGCCGACAATGTGGCCTTGGTGGGTTTGGGAACCGGTACGTTAAGCTGCTATCAAAAGCCCAACCAACGCTTCACCTTTTACGAGATTGACCCGCTTGTTGAACAAATTGCCCGGCGCTATTTCGATTATGTGAAACGCTGCGGGGAGCCAACAATACGCATTGGTGACGGGCGCCTCGAACTCATGCGCGAAGATAAGGATTTCGATCTCATATTGATCGATGCCTTCTCATCCGATGCGGTACCGATCCATCTGATGACCGTTGAAGCCATCGACGGGTATTTAAGCAAACTGAATGATGGTGGCTTGGTCGGCTTTCACATCTCAAATCGGTTTGTGGATTTGAGCCAACCATTGATGACGGCGGCGCATGAATTGCGTATTACGGCGCTGATCAAATCATACGTGCCCTCGCGCGATGACACCCTCGCCCTAAGCACACAGATGGTTGTGATGACCCGCAACACCGAGACCATTGAGAAACTTCGTAATCAAGGCTGGGCTAAACTGCCGCGCACCAGACCCGTGCGGTTATGGACAGACCAGTATTCCAACCTCCTCAGCGTCATGCCAAATTTGCCGTTCTAATCCCAGGTAAGAATCAACCTATGCCCAAACGCGACGACATTAAATCTATCGCCATCATTGGTGCCGGCCCGATTGTGATCGGCCAAGCCTGTGAGTTCGATTATTCCGGTGCCCAGGCGTGTAAGGCGCTCAAGGAAGAAGGTTACCGGGTTATTCTGATCAACTCGAACCCGGCGACGATCATGACCGATCCCGGCATGGCGGATGCGACCTATATCGAGCCGATCACGCCTGAGGCCGTGGCCAAGATCCTACGCCAGGAAAAGCCCGACGCCCTGCTGCCCACCATGGGCGGCCAGACGGCGTTGAACACTGCCTTGGCCCTGGCCGAAAACGGTGCCCTGGAAGAATTGGGCATTGAGCTGATCGGCGCCAATAAAGAAGCGATTGAGAAGGCCGAGGACCGGCTGAAATTCCGCGAAGCCATGTCGAAAATAGGCTTAGAATCCCCGCGCAGTGCCGTGGTCCACTCCATGGAAGAAGCGCTCAACGCTCTGGAGAACACGGGCCTGCCGGCCATCATCCGCCCCAGCTTTACCATGGGCGGCACGGGTGGCGGCATTGCCTATAACAAGGCCGAGTTTGTGGACATTGTCTCCTCGGGCCTGCGCGCGTCGCGGGTCGGCGAAGTGCTGGTCGAAGAAAGTGTCCTGGGCTGGAAAGAGTATGAGATGGAGGTGGTCCGCGACCATGCCGATAATTGCATCATCATCTGCTCGATCGAAAACGTGGACCCCATGGGCATCCATACGGGCGACAGCGTTACTGTAGCGCCGGCCCTGACCCTTACCGATAAAGAATACCAATTGATGCGCAACGCCTCGATTGCCTGCTTGCGTGAAATCGGCGTCGATACCGGCGGGTCCAACGTGCAATTCGCGGTGAACCCCAAGAACGGCCGCATGGTGGTGATTGAGATGAACCCGCGGGTGAGCCGTTCGTCCGCGCTGGCGTCAAAAGCCACCGGCTTCCCGATCGCCAAAGTCGCGGCCAAGCTGGCCGTGGGCTATACACTCGATGAGCTGGATAACGACATCACCGGCGGCCTGACCCCGGCGAGTTTTGAGCCAACCATCGATTATGTGGTCACCAAGATCCCGCGTTTTGCCTTTGAAAAATTCAAGGGCGCTGATCCCTATCTGACTACCGCCATGAAATCCGTGGGCGAAGTCATGGCCATTGGCCGGACCTTTGCCGAGAGCTTTCAAAAGGCCCTACGCTCTATGGAAACCGGCCTCACCGGCCTCGATGACGCGCCGTTTGAGCTGCACAATGGTGAGACGGAACCGTCCGAGACCACGATCCGCGCTGCCCTCGCCCGCGCCGTGCCTGACCGCCTGTTGAGCGTGGCCCAGGCCATGCGTCATGGGGTGAGCCGAGAGACGATCCACGAGATCACCTATTATGACCCCTGGTTCTTGGAGCAGATTGACGACATCGTGCGGGCAGAGAATGACCTCAAAGCCAACGGATTGCCCGATACGCCCGAGCAATGGATGCGGCTGAAGAAGCTGGGCTTTGCTGACGAACGCCTAGCCAATCTCACGGGCAACACGACCGATCAGGTGCGCGACTTGCGCCTGACCCATAACGTCAAGCCGGTGTTCAAGCGCATTGACACCTGTGCGGCCGAATTTCCGTCACCAACGCCGTATCTCTACTCGTGCTATGAGGGCGATGGGGTGAACCCACCCGAATGTGAGGCGGAGACCAGCGACCGCCAGAAAGTGGTAATCCTAGGCGGTGGGCCAAACCGGATCGGCCAAGGCATCGAGTTCGATTATTGCTGCGTCCATGCCGTGCTCGCGTGTCGTGAAGCAGGGCATGAGACAATCATGATCAATTGTAACCCCGAGACCGTCTCGACCGATTACGACACCGCCGACAGGCTATATTTTGAGCCGCTGACGGCTGAGAACGTGATCGATATCATCCGCCGGGAACAGGAAACCGGCACGGTGATGGGCGTGATTGTCCAGCTAGGCGGCCAAACACCGCTCAAGCTGGCTCATGATTTACTCGCCGCCGATATCCCTGTGCTGGGCACCTCACCGGACGCCATTGATCTGGCGGAGGACCGAGAACGGTTCCAGCAGTTGCTGCAAGAGCTAGGTTTAAAGCAGCCCGCCAACGCCATTGTACGCTCTCTAGAAGAAGCGGAAGAAGCGGCCAAAACCGTGGGCTACCCACTGGTGATCCGCCCCTCTTATGTGCTGGGTGGCCGGGCCATGGAAATCGTCCATGATCTGGAAAGCCTGCGCCGGTACATGGACACCGCCGTAGAAGTATCGGGCGATAACCCAGTGCTGATCGATGGCTATCTGCAAGGGGCCATTGAGGTCGATGTGGACGCCGTGGCTGACGCGGACACGGTGTTTATCGCCGGCATCATGGAGCATATCGAAGAGGCCGGGATCCATTCGGGCGATAGTGCCTGTTCGCTACCGCCCTATTCCCTATCCGATGCGGTCATTGCCGATATCAAAGACCAGACCACTAAGCTCGCCCGCGCGCTGAATGTGGTGGGTCTGATGAATGTGCAATATGCCATCAAGGATGAGATCGTCTATCTGCTGGAGGTGAACCCCCGCGCCTCACGCACCGTGCCGTTTGTGGCTAAGGCTACCGGCGTGCCGATCGCCAAGATCGCCGCCCGGGTGATGGCCGGTGAGAAACTGGCTGACTTTAACCTCAGCGATACGCCGCCCGACCACACGGCTGTGAAAGAGGCCGTGTTCCCGTTCAACCGCTTCCCTGGCGTGGACGTGATCCTGGGGCCCGAGATGAAATCGACCGGTGAGGTCATGGGCCTCGACCGGGATTTCGCCATGGCCTTTGCTAAGGCTCAGTTGGGCGCTGGCGTGACCCTACCCCAGGAGGGCACTGTCTTCCTATCGGTCCGTGAGAGTGACAAACCAGTGGTCGTACCTCTGGCCAAGGAGTTGGCCCAGCTTGGTTTTTCCCTGATTGGAACTCGCGGCACAGCCAAATATCTGACCGATCATGGGGTTGAGACCCGCGTGATCAACAAGGTGCTCGAAGGCCAACCGCATATCGTCGATGCCATGATCGATGGCCAAGTGGCGCTCGTGGTCAACACCACCGACGGGCGTCGTGCGATTTCCGACAGCTTTAGCTTGCGGCGCACGGCATTGGTCAATAACATCCCTTATTACACGACTGTGGCTGGCGCCCGCGCCGCTGTGGCCGCCATCGCCGCCCTCCGGCGCGGTGACATGGGGGTCGAACCCCTGCAGTCGTATCTTCAGGGATCCTATTAGATCGGATACCCGGCCCGTTATGGGTACGGCCTGTCGGTTTGTGGTTGTCGAGCATGGCACCAAACCGCCGGGCATTATTTTGTTGGTGATGGGGCATCCCAGCCCTGGAGCCGTCATGAGGTAAGAGGTTAAAGCCATGGAAAAGGCACCCATGACCGCCAACGGCTACAGCCGTTTGGAACAAGAACTAAAGACGCTGAAAACCGTTGAGCGCCCCAATGTAATCAAGGCGATTGCGGAAGCCCGCGAGCATGGCGATCTGTCTGAAAACGCCGAGTACCACGCCGCCCGCGAACGCCAGAGCTTTATCGAAGGCCGTGTGGCTGAGCTTGAAGACATGCTATCCCGCGCCGAGGTGATCGACCCCTCCAGCTTAAGCGGCGATACGGTGAAGTTCGGCGCCAAGATTGAGTTGGCCGATGAAGATACCGACGAGGAATCCACCTATCAGATCGTCGGGCAATATGAGAGCGACATCAAAAACGGCCTGCTGTCGATCAGCGCGCCACTGGCCCGGGCCCTCATCGGCAAACAAGTGGGCGACAGCGTGGAAGTGACCACCCCTGGCGGTAGTAAATCCTATGAGATTTTAAGCGTCAAATTCGGCTAAGCCTTGCCATAGCTTGGCAAGGCCGGTGACCGGCCCAGCGCCTGCGGTGCGCCTGCTATCAGCGCATGGGATGAGGTCGTTGTCATTAAACGGCGTATGCGCGACAGCGGTAAGCGGGCGGGTTGCCCCGCGACCTTACCCGTGCCTTCACCTAACTCACCCCCCGCGGTGGTGTCCACCCTGTTGTCCAGTGCATGGCCCCGCTGATGGCTTACTGACGCCTTGGCCTCATCAAGCTCGGTTTTGATGGCCGGGGTAATCATCTTAAACGCAACGCCCAACCCCTGCATTGCCGCGGAACCCAGGATTAAGCCGCCAATAACCGGCGAGCCGGCGGTAACGGCGGCCACGCCGCTCGCGGCCCAGGCCACCAGCCCGGTATAGGCCACCACGCCCGCAATGGCCGGGGCCCGGTGCAGAATGCTTTTGGCCATACCCTTAGTGGCGTTCCAGCCATCGCCAATCATTTCCCGAACCCGATGATGGGACTGGCCCACGGCTATCTCAGCATCCGCCCCGGGCAGGTCGCGGTCCGTCTTGGCCGTGAGATTTGCACCACCAGCGGTCTGTGGCGCACGCACAGGGATGCGATCACCCAAACGGGCCAAAGCACGGCGGGTTAACAGCACGGTATTAAAACTAACCCCAATCAGCCCCGCCGTCGCGGTACCAATGCCCTGGCCAATATCACCACGGGCCAAGGCGGCATAGGTCCCACCCACGGCCATCAAAAACGACCGGCTGCCATTCCAAAAGGCGTTGGTGTCCACGGGGTGTTCTGATGGTGACGTGATGCGACGCAAGAATGAGGTATTGGGATCAGCTTGGGCTTCATTGCCGCCGTATTTGGCCAGCACGCCATTGGTGATGAGACCGCTGAAACCCGCGATACTGAGCATCGGATTGGCGCTCGCCAAGCCTGCAACGCCCATCAAGACATCACCCGCAATGCGCGCACGGCCCGAGTTTTGCCAAGCATTGTCTTGCAGTATCTGAAAACCTCGGG
>JBCCBF010000172.1:0-6011 GCA_039814445.1 Pseudomonadota bacterium | reverse complement strand
GTATGATCCGTGGTGGTCACATCGACCTGTCTGTCTTGGGTGCGATGCAAGTGGCCAGCAATGGCGATATCGCCAACTGGATGATTCCAGGCAAAATGGTCAAAGGCATGGGCGGCGCTATGGATTTGGTCGCCGGCGTCAAGCGCGTGGTGGTGGTCATGGACCACAACGCCAAAGATGGCTCGGCCAAACTGCTCAAAGCCTGCGACCTGCCCCTTACCGGTCAAGGCGTTGTCGATATGATTGTCACCGACCTCGGTGTCTTCACCATCGATGAGAAGGGCATGACCCTTATCGAACTCGCCCCCGATGTAACCGTGGATGAAGTGCGGACCAAAACCGAGGCTGATTTTCACGTCGGTGGCGGGCTGTCTTAAAGCTTATTCCCGTCAGGCTGGCGGCGACTGCCCAGATACCCAAACGCTTAAACCCGCCATAGACCCCGAGGGCGATGACCGTCAGGATCGCACAGACGATCCAAAACGCAGCACTGCTGTCGGTGCCGGGCATGCCACCGACATTGATACCCAGCAAGCCGGTGATAAAGCCCGGGGGTAGCAACACCCGCTTGCCATCAAGGACATAGCCAAAGATCGATAGGCTATCCGTTGATATATGGTCATACGGGCGCGCATTACTCAGCGACAAGTAAGTTTTCCACGTGATATTTGCCGCAAACGGGCCGGTCTCGCTTTTACTTTTCGGCAATCTATGACTAAAGCACACCCTGGTTCACGACCAATTGATTAATGGCAAACGCCCCAGTTTCTCCATATGGCTCCGCAATAACAGAAAGCACCTGATTGATGGCTCAAGATACCGCTACATCCGATAATATTACCGGCTCCGCTGACGTTTCCGTCGCCGCCGGCCTGGCCAATCCACAATATGGCTATGCTAACGCCCTTGAGACCTTTGGCATTCGTTTTCCTGATGCCGATTTCTACAATCTTGGTTCACAAGCAGCCGGTGTCAGCGGCACCATCCATGTGGGCGGTGCCCTCGACGAAATCTCCGTCTTTGTGGCGCAATACGATGCCGGTAATGCCTCAGTGCTGGCCAACGGTAATGGTGCAGAGGGCAAAGCCATTTTCACCGCAGACCCAAACGCGGTGACCTGGAGCCTGAACTTCACCACCACCATTCAATCAAACCTGTTTGTTGTCGTTGTCGACCAAACCGAACAAGACGCCATGACTGGTGTGGTCAGCCAATCATCACCCTATGTGTTGAGCTCTGACCTGGCTGTGGCCCAAGCGCAAAGCACCTCCTATCGCGGCGGTTCTTTTGACCTGACCGGCACATCCGGTGCCGCTGGGTCCTTTACAATCAATGGCTCGGGCGGTGAGACGATCAGCCCCGAGGACGGTGAAGGGGTCGGTGAGCTGATCCGCATCAGTGGCGGCAGCGAAGGCGACATCCTGCGCGGCGAAGCCTTGGGTGAGTTAATCCGTGGCCTCGCTGGCAATGACACCATGTTCGGTGGTGGTGGTGCCGACCAGCTCTACGGTAATCTGGGCCTTGATTTTCTATACGGCAACACCGGTGGCGACATCATGTTTGGTGGCCAGGATGGTGATGTGTTGTTCGGCGGCCAAGATGGCGATATCGCCTATGGCAATGCCGGCGCCGATGTGGCCTATGGCAACAATGGCGATGACACCCTATTCGGTGGCCAAGGTGCCGACACCATGTTCGGCGGTCAGGGCGATGATCAACTGTTCGGTAACCGCGATGATGATGTGCTGTTCGGCAATCGTGGCGACGACACCCTGACCGGTGGCGGCGGCGCTGATCGTTTTGCCATCGGTGCGAATCAGGGCGATGATATTGTCACTGATTTCAACATTGCCGACGGTGACCGGGTGCTAGCCTTTGGTCAAACCACAGCGGCTGAAGTGAATGGTAACACGGTCCTGACGGCCTCTGGTGGGGGCGGTACCTTGACCCTAGTCGGTGTCGATCTTGCCACGTTTAACAGTAGCTTACCGATTATCGTGAGCTAACAAGCGGGTCCTATCCAGACCGTCCGTTTGATCGGATTCATCAATAAAAACCGGCCCTTGCCCTGGTGGCAGCGGCCGGTTTTTTGTGGTCAAGATTTGGGTTCACCCCGATGCCTTGTTAGAATCTAACGAATCTATAGAGGCCCCCTTAACCACCCGATGATTCCATGCCCCAGGATCAGCGCGACGAAGACCTAGATATTGGTAATTCGTTCGAAACAGCCCCCCTGCTTGGTGAGCCACAATTCGGCTACCAAAATATTATTGGTACGCCGACTGACGACCTCGTCGACAAGGACATCTATGCCATCGGGCGCGTACCCGCCGGGGTGACCGACACCTTCTATGTGGGTGGGTTGTTAAGCGAGATGCGCATTGAGCTGATCGCCCAGTTTGATAATGGCAGCCAACGCATTTTACAGCGCATTGATGCGGGTGACGCCGTGGGGCGGGCGGTTGAGATTACCTATGAAACCCTGGTCGATACCGAATTGTTTGTGGTGATCACCGACGTGCCGTCAGCCGATAGTCAGTTTGGCGGCGACCAGTTCCAACCCGAATCCTACGTGATTACCCATAACAGCTTCCTGGCCTTTGCCCAGGGTGCCTTGATGGTCGCACAAGGCGAGGGCTTTGCCCGGGATGCTGAAAGCGGTGAAGCCGGTAGCTTCCTGCTGCATATCCTTGATGCCGCCGGCATTGCGGATGCCGATGTGGTGGATGATGACCCCATCACCGCCTCGACCTTTGGCGATGATTTGATCCTGGGCAACCGTGATGCCAACACCATCGACGCCCTGGAGGGTGACGATGAAATACGAGGCCTGTTAGGCAATGACATCATCTTCGGCGGTCGGGGCGCTGATCTGATCTATGGCAACCAAGGGGTCGATACGATCTATGGCGGGTCGCAAGAGGATTTCATCTTTGGTGGCCAGGATGCCGACGTGATCTATGGCGAATTGGGCACCGACGTCATCTATGGCAATCGCGGGCTTGATATTCTGTATGGTGGTGAACGCTCGGACACCATTTATGGCGGCCAGGGCGGTGATCTCATCTATGGCGGTGGTGGCGACGATGTGTTGTTTGGCAACCGCGGAAGCGATGGGTTTTTTGGCGGGTCCGGGTCCGATGTGTTTGTGATCGCGGGCGAGGAAGAGCTGAGCGTGGTGTTTGATTTCAACGCGGGCGAGGGCGATCTTTTGGCGGTCGCCGGCGGGCTCAAATTTGCGAACACGCCCGACGGCATTCTGGTGCAACAAGTGGGCACAGGGTCCCAGGTCATCCTGGTCGGGGTGTTTGAGTTCGATGAGCGCTTTGTGCTCGACATCACGATCTAGCCGTACCGCCTGCCCATTCACCGCCCACACATGTCGCCCAATTGTTAGGGCGCTATCTCCTCACCATCACAGGCAAACAAGCCACCCGATTGGTCAGGGCTGATCTGGTCAATAACCTGCAACATGGCCCCCGCTGAAAACGCTGGGGTAAACAGCTTGTGCTCGGCCACTTGTTTTTGGAACGGCTTGGACAGGCCGGTATCCACGGTACCGGGATGCAAGCCAATGCAAAAAGCCTGGTCATAACGGCGGGCCAGTTCAATAGCCGCGCAACGTATATGTTGGTTCAACGCGGCTTTAGCAGCCCGATAGCCGTACCATCCACCGATACGATTGTCTGAGATACTACCGACCCGAGCGGACAGCGCGGCATAGCCCGCCTTCCGGTCCCGGGGCAATAAGGGCAGCATATGCTTCGCAATCATGATCGGTACCACGGCATTGGCGGTATACATCGCCGCAAGGTTCTCCGGCTGCAAATGGCGCCAGGTTTTCTCCGGTTCGATGCCTTGGTCTTCATGGTGCAACAGCCCAATGGCAGAGATCACCAGATCAACGGGGCCATCAGCCTTCATGGTCGCCGCTAGGGCGCCCAAGCTATCATCATCCAACGGGTCATAGGCATGAAGCGATAAGCTATCAGCCGCGAGATCCGTTGGCGGCTGACGGGATACGCCATAGACATGGGCGACACTGGGGTCATTAACCAAATGCTCGATAAAGGCACGGCCAATACCGCCTGATGCTCCAAACACGGCTACGCGGGCTTGGGCATCAAAACTAGTTAAACCGGTGAAGTCAGGGATCGATTGTGTTGGGTGCTCTGCCATAGAACGGCAAGATA
This sequence comes from Pseudomonadota bacterium, assembly GCA_039814445.1. Lineage (GTDB taxonomy): Bacteria > Pseudomonadota > Alphaproteobacteria > TMED2 > TMED2 > TMED2. The sequence continues at coordinate 1,818 of JBCCBF010000172.1, read as the reverse complement.
GGGCGATTACAGTGCGGGCACAGCCCCGTTGAAGGAAAACCGCAATGGAGAGAAAATCAACAGTCTTTCCTGATACTTATCACCCTCAAGCGGGCGTGTTGAAAGGGTTGATCAAACCACCTGTTCCCGGCAGATTATAGGCCCAGGACGCAAAAACAGGCACAGCATGACCATGGAAAGACACGGGGCGGATCAAGATGGGGCGGCAAGATACGGGGCTGAGAAAGATAGGGCGGAGAATTACAGGACGGACGAACACGGGGTGAGAAACCACCAGGTCATGAAACGCTGGGCCCGTGACGTGGGTGCCTATGCCGTGATGCTCGTGGTCGCCCTGACCTTGGGTATGGCGCCATCCCTCGCTGCTGAGTTTGACTTGCAACAGACCGGTCGCTCCATACCCGATGACCCGAACCCCATGGGTGGGCGCGGGTTGGTGATGGAAGAGCTGGCCACACTGCTAATCAATGACACCACCGAGGTGGGTAAAATCGTTAATGCCTCAAAGCGGGATTTTGCCGAGGATGGTGTGGTTTACAAGCTTACTTACAGCCGCACCAAGACCGATGAGCTGGCTGGCACCCTGGCCTATTCCGATGGCGTGTTAGGGCGTCAGGTAGGCCATTTCTTGATGCTCGCCCATGGCACGGAGCCTGAAGGCCCTGGGCGGTTATGCCGGGCCCCGGCGATGCAAGACATGACCCGGCGCTGCTTTCACGTCTTCGCGGTTGATGAGAATTTGTATGAAGCGCGCTCGATCCCCAGCAACCTGGTCCGTTTCCGCTTTCGGGTCTTTGATATCGAGCAGATATTAAGTCAGTAGACGTGATCTAGAGACCTGGATCTAGCCTTTGCCGCCCATGGCCCGCATGAGGCTTTCGAAATCAATCCGCGCGCCATTGGCCGCCCAACCGCCATCAGCGGGGATGATCGCCCCGTTCACATAGGAGGCGGCATCGGAGCCTAAGAACAAGCACAGCTGGGCCACATCATTAGGCGTGCCCATGCGGCGGGCGGGCACTGATTTGACCACCGCCTCGCGGATCTCTTCGGTCGGTGCCAACCGGTCCATGCCTTCGGTCCCATCGATGGGGCCGGGGATCACAGAATTCACCCGCACACCCAGCGGCCCCCATTCGATGGCTAGGGTTTGGGTCACCATATCAACGCCAGCTTTTGCCGCACACACATGGGCCTGGAATGCCATGGGGATCATCGCCTGGGGTGCGGAGATATTGATCACACTTCCGCCGGGTTTTTTCAGATGCTCAAACACCCCTTTCATCACATGAAAGGTCCCGAGCAAATCAATATCCACCACCGATTTGAACCCATTGGGGCTCAGTGCCACCGCTGGGGCTGGGAAGTTACCGGCAGCACCGGATACAAGCACATCAATCTCACCGTGCTTACTGGCAAAATCAGTAACCGCCTCGGCTACTTTTTCATGGTCCCGTACATCCAGGGGATAGCCTTCACATAACGGCGCCCCCGCCGCTTTTAGTTGTTCCTGCGCCGCTGCGACCTTCTCTGGCTTCCGTGACGCAACAGCGAGATTCGCGCCGCATTTCGCAAAGGCTTCCGCAATCCCTAAATTAATGCCGCTGGTGCCACCAAAGACAAAAACATTAGCGCCGGTGAAATCAAATTGAGCCGTGGTGTGAGCAGCCGCCTTGGTGGTCATGGGTTATTCCTCGCTAATTTTTTTCAATGCTTTTTTGTAAAACGGCCAACGGGTGAGAACAGGCCAAAATGTTAGGTCAGCACCATAGGCTGGGAACACCTAAGCCAACAAGGCTCATGGGCAGTTTTGCTCGC
>JBCCBF010000316.1:0-3311 GCA_039814445.1 Pseudomonadota bacterium | reverse complement strand
CAGGGTGTGCAGCCTGTCCGGACATAAATTATGTTGTGTCCTGGCACGAATAACCTAGGCGATGGTTAGATATTCTGCCTGTTATCACGTATCGTAAGATGGCGGTGCGAGGGAGAGGACATAAGTGATGAGCAAGAAAACCGAGACCATCGAATTTCGTGTGGCCCCCGAGGAAAAGCAACGTTTGGTAACAGCCAGCAACGCCGTGGGGTTGAGCCTCAGCGAATATATCCGTGACCAGTTGGCGCAAGATGTGGCGATGAACACGGCAGGGGCCCACTTGCATAGGGCGCCCCATGATTGGCGCCGTAAGGTCAAACAGGTCAGTCGCCCGCTGGCGCTGATGGCGGTAACCCTTTTAGGCAGCGCCGCCATCTGGGCGCTGGTTGATAAACCACCGGCCCTGGCCCAAGCCGAATTACGGGCCTGGTTTGCCGAAATGGACGCCGACGCTAATGGTACTGTGTCACCCGGCGAATATGCCATTGCTGAAACACGCAGCCTGGTTGCCGAGCGGGATGAGATAACCGAGCTCGCCACCATCGCTGGCTGCGCGGATGATGCCGCAGCACTCATGGCCGAATACGACATGGAGATGCGTGAGCGCCAGACCGATTTGCCTGATGAGTTTCGAGACCTGGATCACGATAATAACGGCGCGCTAGCGTTCCAGGAATTACAGGCCATGTATCACATGGATCAATTGGCGGCATTTCATGAAATTGACCACAATCTGGATGGGGTGGTGACCATGGCCGAATACCGGATGATGGTGACCCAAGAGTTCGGCACCGAAGCGGATGATGACTATTACGCCGCGTTCAGCCCCGCTTGTGCTGATGCGCTGCGGGCCATGGATCAAGCAGACGCCGCGGCCTATCCCGATGATATGGAGATCATGATACGCACAGAATTCGCCAGCTACGATGCCAATAGGGATCAGCGCATCTCCCAGGGCGAGTTTCTGACCTACTGATCGTTGAGGTAAGCACGGGCCGCCGCAATCATCGCGCTCAAGGCATCTTGTCCCATGGTGTTGAGCCGGGGTTCACCCAGATGAGCGTTGATCCGCAACCGCAATAGGGCCGCATCGGCACGCGCCAGGCTTTCCATGTCATAAAGGCCAATCGCCTCCACATACCCAACCATGGTAGGCCCCACCTGGGGGATGGCGACCAAAACCTGGCGCGCGTCATCGGCAAAGCGTGGGGTGGAACTGGCGGAAAGAGGCATGGGCGATCACGGAATGCGCAAGATGTTGGCCCCTGGGTATAGCGAACCCATAAGGGCGCGCCTAGAGATTATGGCTTAGGGTCTGAGTGACCGCTGACGACGGGCATCGTCTTCACGCTGCCATTCGCGATAGGCATCGTTCGCAGCCCCGGCGTAATCGGCGTCATACTGTAAAATACCATCACGCCGCCAGGCAATCTGATCTGCATTTAGCGCCCGTTCCGTTGTGGCTTGCACACGCTCACACAAAGCCGGATCAATGGGGGTCACAGCACTCACACTGGCCACTTCCTGGACTATCGATGCGGCCCGACCTGAGGGCCAAAAGGCACGACCGGTTTGCGCCGCCAAAGGGGCCACATGGAAACTACCCTCGGGCGGTTGGTAGTCAGGATCAGCATCTTTGGCCGTCGCGGTCAGCTCTTCACCCAACGCTGCTAATTCCTGGGCCACGGTAGCTAGATGGTCATGAACCGGTATACCCGGATGATGGCTCGGCGGCCCCTCACCCAAGGGGGCAACCCCGCGGCTAAATCGGTCAACCCCGTGCTGGGCGCAGATACGGGTGACCGTGTTTTGATTGATCGGTGGGGTGTTGGCAAGGACGGGGCTATCAAACCACACGCAATCGACCCCCTGGGCCGTGATTGCGAAATCCCGCGGTGGTTCGACCGGAATATGCTCGTGGGGATTACACGCCATGGCAGCAGATGGCAGGGCGACGGCGGCCAAGGCGATGGAAAACCCAAGACTCTTGCGGTTCGGCAGATGATCCGAGGCGGTGGCCAGCGCCCGGCGCAACCAGCCGACCGGGCCATTTTTAAGGGTGTTATCCGCCCCCTCGTTATGGGTTTGCGGACCCGATGGCATGATGATCGATGGTGATGACATGGCCCTTGATCCACCGCACATTCACAGAGGCGTGACGCGCTAAAGTCGTCAACGAAATTTTCGATTTCCGGACGCTACAGGATCATGTGGAAAGCACAAGCCTGCCATAACAATACGCAAGATTATTATAAAGCATCACGCTGGATGAAGGGGTCGCAGACACCGCGCTGCTGTTTGCACAACAGCCGCGGTTAGACCCGCCAAAGCCGGTGCCGCGAGCCGGCTCACATGCCAATAAAGCGGTACATCCAGCATGGTCTGGGGCTGTAAGGTGACAAGCCGCCCCGCCGTCACATGGCCTTGCATCAAGGGTTCTGGGTTAACCCCCCAGCCCAAACCAGCCACCGCCCCATCAACAAACGCCTGGGTCGATGGCAACCAATGGGTCGGCATCACAACATCCGCCCCCGTCACCCGCTTAACCCATTCCCGTTGCAAACCATCCTTGGTGTTGAACACCATACAAGGCGCCCGGCTCAACGCATCGATGGTGACCCCGTCAGGGAACCATTGGGCGGCAAAGGATGGGGATGCGGTCGCGGTGTAGCGCAAGGCGCCCAAGCCTTGGACATCACAGCCTTGGATTGCCCGGGGCTCACCACTGACGGCCGCCACCACCTCGCCCCTTGCTAGCCAATCAGCGCTATAATCCTGGTCATCCACCACCACATCATACAAAAGCCCATCATCCACCGCGGCCATGGCCGTCACAAACCAGGTGGCCAAGCTATCGGCATTGACCGCTAAGCGTATGGTGGTAGCGCCAATATCATCATGGGGACCATGACCAAGATCACGGGCCACAGCGTGCTCCAACAGCGCCACATCATCAGCGTGCTGGACCAGTCGCCGGCCGGCCGCTGTGGGTACGCACGGGTTGCCCCGTTTGATCAGCACCGTGCCCAGGCGATCTTCTAGGGTTTTGATCCGCTGGGAAATGGCTGAGGCGGTTACACCCAGATGCTGGGCGGCTTTGTCAAAGCTGCCCGTACGGCTGATCGCGGACAAGGCCCGCATGGTTTGATAATCAAACATGTATACATTAGATTTTCTAAAGATAGATAAGAAAACATAATTTTAATTAAATCACTAGTCATGACTATCTATGAGTTGTGTCGCGTGTGAGCGGTGAGACCATCGACTGTTGAGCCGCTGGTTGCCTGACCACTGGTTTCCTAACCACTAAT
>JBCCBF010000281.1:0-3840 GCA_039814445.1 Pseudomonadota bacterium | reverse complement strand
GTTTTTGCCAACCCGCGCAATGCCGCGGCGGGGTCTCTACGCCAGCTAGACGCCAGTATTACCGCTGAACGGAAACTCCGCTTTTTTGGGTATAGCTGGGGCGTGATCGATGGCAAGCCGGTTGATCTGTTTGGCACCCAGGCGAAAGCCCGGGACAAGATTGCGGGCTGGGGTTTTCCCCTGAATGAACCTGCGCGTCTGTGTGAAACAATCGATCAGCTGATGGATTTTTACGACGACGTACAAGCCATCCGTCCAGATCTGAATTTCGATATCGACGGCATTGTATATAAAATCAATAGCCTTGACTACCAGGCACGTATGGGCTTTGTCAGCCGCGCACCGCGATGGGCGATTGCCCATAAACTACCGGCGGAACAAGCCCAGACGATCCTAGAGAAAATTGACATCCAAGTGGGCCGCACCGGCGCCCTGACCCCGGTGGCGCATCTAAAGCCCGTGACGGTAGGTGGGGTCGTAGTCTCCCGGGCGACCTTACACAATGAGGATGAGATCGCGCGCAAAGATGTGCGGGTGGGCGATACAGTGGTGATCCAACGCGCGGGTGATGTGATCCCCCAGGTGCTGCATGCCATCCCCGAAAAGCGTCCGGCCGATAGCGTGCCATTCGACTTCCCAACCCATTGCCCGATTTGTGGCAGCAAGGCGATCCGGGAGGGGGATGATGTGGTACGCCGGTGTACGGGCGGGCTGATTTGCCCGGCGCAGGCCGTGGAACGCATCCGCCATTTCGTAAGCCGTGATGCCCTAGATATTGAGGGTTTTGGCAGCAAAATCGTCCAGCAATTCTGGGATGATGAAACCGTACGCAGCCCCGCTGACATCTTTACCATCCAAACCCGGGATGAGGCGGACCCCTTGAGTGCGCTTAAAAACAAACCCGGTTGGGGCCCCCAATCAGCCGCAAAATTATTCGCGGCCATTGATGCCCGCCGGCAGATCGATTTAGACCGGTTTATCTACGCCTTGGGCATTCGTCAGATCGGCCAATCCACAGCCCGGCTTCTGGCCAAAAACTATAGCCAGTTTGATGCCTTGCAAACCGCCATGCAGGCCGCTGCCGATAAGGAAAGTGACGCCTATAAAGACCTGATCAACATCAATGGTATTGGCGAATCAATGGCCGATGATTTGATCGGTTTCTTTACCGAAGAGCAGAACATTGCCCTGTTGGACCGCTTGTTATCCCAGGTGGAAGTCAATGAATTCAACATGGTAGCCGATGAGACCTCGGCCATCGCTGGTAAGACCGTCGTGTTCACCGGTAGTCTGGAGCAATTCTCGCGGGCCGAGGCAAAGGTGCGCGCCGAAAGCCTTGGGGCGAAAGTCTCTGGGTCGGTCTCTAAAAAGACCGACTATGTGGTGGCCGGTGCCGATGCCGGGTCCAAGCTGACCAAAGCCCGCGACCTCGGCGTGACGGTATTGACGGAACAAGCATGGCTGGATTTGATTGGCGATTAGGCAAGGTTAACAGCGCACGGGCGGTGCGTACCCTCGTGATGCTAATAGCAGCCACTGGCCTTGCCGCCTGTGAGCCCGATACGGGTTCCGGCATTGGTGAGCGCGCGCGGATTGTCTCTGACAAAGACCCAACCGGTCAAAAGCTGGAAGAAGAAATCTACAGCACCCCGAGCCGTCTGGTGGCGTCAATCCAAACCCTTACCGGTGCCCAGCTTTATGAATTCCAACTGGAAGAATTGGTAAAGATCGACGCGGCACTGGCCAAAAGCTTTAACAACATATCCTTAGCCTATCTTGATGATTTGGCCACTGTCACCGGTGTTAACCGCGAACGCCTGGCCCCCTTGCGCCAGCAATTTGACACCCAAACCGTATCGGTCGACAAAACTGTGCTGTTCCCATTTGTTGAAGCGAAACGTCAGCGGCGCTTGTCTGAGGATCAAAAAGAGCTGATCCGCCGCCTTGATCGGCAACGACGCTTGGACATGACCCATATCCGTAACCGGTACGCCCAGCAGATCAGCGCCATCACTGGACTGTCTTTGCCCGATGTGGCGGGTGTGTTGGTCCGCGAGTTTTAAGGTTGCCGGTATTACCCCAACCCCTGGGGCGTTAGATCGAAGCTCGGTTATGATGCTTCAAGCCATGCCCTGAACAGTGTTCCAGGCAATCTTTCCCCTCTACTTTCACCGATCAGCGTTAGCGTCAGGCCATTAAGGCAAGTTATTTGACGGCTTTTGCCCTTCTATGGTTTAAGCCGCCACTCCTCGATATTCACTAACCAACTGTTTTTGTGTGACCAATCACCTGTGGCATATGATGGACCGGTTTGAAGCCGCGTTCCCCACTGTGTGGGCCAAAACCTGGGTGGTCGATCCAAGCCGGGAAGAAGACTGGCGCGCGGCTGATCAATGGATCCGTAAACGTTTGCGCGATGCTGGCGTCAGCGAGCGGCACATCCAACAGCATTCCAACAATTTATTCCTGCGCTTGCGCCACCGTTCGCCGCAATATTTCGGCGCAAAGGCGACGGCGGGTGATGTGGTGGCCGGAGTGGTAATACCGGTGATCAGCCACGAAAGCTGGGCCGATAGAATCCCGCGTACCATCAGCGATCGAGGCCAGCAAGACTGGGCCATACCCAATCTGGCGCGGTTCAACAAACTCGAGCGCCCTTATGCGGTGTATACGTTTGACCACGAAACAGCCCATGCGATTTACCATGAGCTGCCAACCCCTGAACGCCCCTATGCTAAGGGGGCACAACACCGCATAACCCCACAACAGGATGAGACCTTTGCCGATATTGCGGGCGGTTTGGGCATTGTTGGCCATTTTGGCCCGACCATGGCCACCGACACTATCGCGCGGATCGCCCATTTACGGTCCCTAGCAGCGGTTCACAAGCACGACATTGAGCATTTGACCACGCGCGGTCTAAAGCGGGCTATGGACACGATCGGCCAACCTGGCGATGAGGCTAGCCGGTGGCAATTAACCGGGATGGCGGGGGCGCGCGCCTTGGCCCGTGATATTCCGCGCTATGCGTTCAGCCAAGATGAGCTTGATACACTGCGCGATTTACGCAGCCTGATCAAACCATCGGATACCCAAACCGCTGACAAAGCCTTGATAACCGCTGGTGCTCTGGCGCGCAAAACCCCTAGCCCGGTTATCTATGAGGTCATGCGCGATTACATTGAGGCGGTAGAGGCGCTGGTACCCGCCGATCGCTACCAGCCGGGCAGCATGATGCGCGCTAAATTGAACGCCCGCCGCAACCCGTTAGCCGCAGAGGTTGATGCCCAGCACCCGCGGGTTGAAACAACACGTATGGCGGCCCTAACCCGAGTGCAGATTTATCAAGCTGGCAAACGCGCGGCCAACCAGCCTGGCGAAGCCGCCCCCAGCGCATCCAGTGCGTCCGTTGGATCCGGCACCCCTAAGGCGACAGAAGCCGCCGGTCATTGCCGTCGACCAGGCTTATGAAGCGCGGTTATGACCCCAGAACCCGGCTGGCGGCCTAGGACGATACCGGGGATGCGTCGGTCTCTTGGTCGCGCAAGCGCGGCTTAATCTGATTGTTGAGCCAGGCCAAGGCCGCCAGTACCAAGCCTAAGCCCAAGAACGAAGCGACCCGGATCAAACCTTCAAGCCCAGCCATATCAACCAAGAACGCCTTGGCCAGCGTGATGCCAACCGTTATAATCGCTAGGCGATAAGCATCAGGCGACCGGCGGAAATAAGCCAGCAGCAACAGACTGGCCGATGCGATCAACAACAGGACCGTGTAGCTGTAAAGCTCCGGATCCGTGGTCCCGGGCACGGACAATATATCACCGCGCCAAAGACGGCGGG
>JBCCBF010000272.1:0-3980 GCA_039814445.1 Pseudomonadota bacterium | reverse complement strand
GACATTCGGTCCATAGAGGGCGATGCGCGCCCTCCGCATGAATTCTTTCGACATCTTCTCGGCCTTCACTTCCGCACTGTCGCGCCAGGGCGGTCAATGGCAAGATGCCCAACAGGATAAAAAGTAGAAGGCCAAAGATACTCGCCATAATTTCGATCATAGAAAGACGCTGCCTGGTGGGTTGTTATCTGTTTTGACGTAAAGGGTAGCTATGGTTGCCGCGTTATTATAGTAGGCATTATTTATCGGCCTGTTAACCGCTTGGTAACAGGACCTGGTGCATTGTCATATCACCGGCCGCGGGCTTACCCCCCAACCCCCAAATATAGGTTCGCTGGTCGGCCTAATACTACCACCGAGGAATGGTGGCCTCGCTCCCTTGAGGCGCCATGACGACCCTACGAAACAGCCACCATGCCCCCGGTGGCTGTTTCACTTTGTGGTGCTTGACGGTGTCCCGTTGCTTGCCTAGCGTGCGGGTCAACACAAGTAAAAAGCGCGGTAACCCGGGAGATCCCATGAGCGGCAATCAATTCCTAAAACTCGACACGTTGAGCCTGCATGCGGGCCACCGACCAGATCCGGTCCATGGGGCGCGGGCGGTGCCGATTTATGAGACCACCTCCTATGTATTCCGGGATGCGGACCAGGCGGCAGCCCTGTTTAACCTGGAACGCGCGGGCCATATCTATTCACGGATCTCCAACCCCACGGTGGCTGTGCTTGAAGAGCGGGTGGCGGCCATGGATCACGGGGTGGGGGCGATCTGTACCGCCACGGGGCACGCGGCGCTGTTTCTCGCCATCATCACGCTGATGGGCCAGGGCGGGCATATCGTGTCATCCCACGCGCTTTACGGTGGCACCCATAATTTGTTCACCCACACCCTGCCGCGTTTTGGCATCACCGCCACCTTTGTCCATCCCCATGATATTGAGGGCTTCAAAGCCGCGATTAAGCCCGAGACCCGGCTGGTCTACACCGAGAGCATTGGCAATCCCGGGCTGGAAGTGAGCAACATCCCGGCGCTCGCTGATGTGGCCCATGATGCGGGCTTGCCGCTGATGGTTGATGCCACCTTTGTCACCCCCTATCTGCAACAGCCGATTTCTTTGGGCGCTGATCTGGTGATCCATTCCCTGACCAAATGGATGGGCGGCCACGGGGTCGCCATGGGTGGGGCGATTGTGGATGGTGGTGCCTTTGATTGGGGCGCGAGCGGTAAGTTCCCCACCATCACCGAGCCGTATGCCGGGTATCATGGTCTTAATTTCTGGGAAGAGTTTGGCCCCCAAGCCTTTGTCATGAAGGCGCGGGCAGAAGGGTTGCGCGATATCGGGCCGGCCTTGAACCCCCACGCTGCTTTCACCCTGATGCAAGGCATCGAAACCCTGCCGGTGCGGATGCAGCGCCACCAGGAGAACACGGCCAAGGTGATCGCGTTCTTAAAAGAGATGCAAGAGGCCGAGAAAGGGGTCGCCTGGATTTGGCACCCCACCATGCCCGAGCATCCTGACCATGCCCTGGCTCAAAAACTCCTGCCGAAAGGGGCGGGGTCGGTGATCAGCTTTGGTATTGCCGCCGGCGCCGATGATGACGCCCGGGCTGCCGGTCGCCGGTTTATCGAAGCTCTCACCATGATCTCGCATTTGGCGAATGTGGGGGATGCGAAAACCCTGGTGATCCACCCGGCCAGCACCACTCACAGCCAGATGGGGCCTGAAATGCTCCAAAAGGCGGGGATTGGTGAGGAAATGATCCGCCTGTCCGTGGGTCTTGAAGACGTGGATGACATTATCGCCGATCTAAAACTGGGCCTGCGCGCCGCTCAGCGGGGTTAATGCCATGCAGTTTGATGTGAACGGTATGTCAGTGTTCGCCGCCACTGGCGGTCGTAAATTTAACGCCAAACAGCCCAGCCTGGTGTTCCTCCATGGGGCGGGCATGGACCACACGGTCTGGGCGCTGCAAAGCCGATATTTTGCCGGTCGTGGTTATAATGTGTTGGCGCTCGATCTGCCTGGCCATGGCAAAACGGGTGGTGATGCCCTGGGGTCAATCGACGCCATGGCCGATTGGGTGATCACAATTCTGGATGCTTTAGGGATCGTCAAAGCGGTTTTGATCGGTCATTCCATGGGCTCGTTGATCGCCCTGGATATGGCGGCCCGCCACGCCCCGCGGGCAAGCGGTTTGGGCTTGCTCGGCACCGCGGCGCAGATGCCGGTGAATGAGGTGATGTTGAACGCCGCCGCCGAGGATCGACAGGAAGCGATTGATATGGTCACTGGCTTTGGGTTTGGTCCCGCGGGTCATGTGGGCGGCAATCGTGGCCCGGGCCTGTGGATGATGGGAGGTGGCCAGCGTTTGATGCAAACCGTCATCGCCCAGTCGCCCAGGGTGCTCTACCACGATTTGAAAGCCTGTAACGACTTCGCCCATGGTGCTGAGCACGCAGCCGCCGTAACCCAGCCCAGCTTTTTGATTCTGGGCCACCAGGACAAGATGACCCCGGCTAAGGCGGGGCAGAAGCTCGCCCAGGCGATGACGGCTATTGATGATGGGCCGGTGGTCACCATGCTCGACGGCGTTGGTCATATGATGATGTTAGAAGCCCCCGACCCAACCCTGGATGCAATTATCGCGGGTGTGAAGGCAGCCGCCGCTTAAAACAAAAGCGCCCGGCCGTAACACCGGGCGCTCGTTCAGGCCATACACGTTGTTAGGTGTTAGGCGGCTTTTTTGCTGTCGTGATCGATGGTCTTACCAGCTTCAAGATCACGGATTTCAATGGTCCGCGGCTTGAGGGCTTCGGGTACGCGCCGTTGCAGTTCCACGGTCAGCATACCATCGGTGAGGGTCGCATCCTTCACTTCGATATGTTCGGCCAGATCAAACCGGCGCTCGAACGACCGGGTGGCAATACCGCGATGGAGATAGGTTACCCCGTCATCCTTCGCTTTGTTTTTACCCTTACCGGTGACGGTGAGAGTGTTTTGTTTGACCACCATATCAATGTCATCACGGCCAAAGCCAGCGACAGCCATGGTAATGCGATAATCATCATCGCTTAATTTTTCAATATTATAAGGGGGATACGCCGGAGCCTCATCCACCGTGGAGGCGGCTTCTAACAGCCGATTTAAACGGTCAAAACCAACGGTTGAACGGAATAAGGGCGTGAGGTCATAGTTACGCATAGCTTCGCTCTCCTTCAAAGAAGCAAGATCAAGATCGTGTACAGGCCCGATTTGTCGGCACCCATACGGGGTTTTAAAGATGAAGACCCGGTTATCCGGCATCCTCGAGATTGCATGTAAGAAGTGATCCTGGCCGTTCAAGGGACTTGTTTGAGAAAATTTTGAGGCGCCCTTCATCGGGTGTCCCGCCCATGAGGTACGCTGCAAGCGTTCGTCACATCTACAAGCCGCAAGCGAGAGGTAGCATGCTCACAATTTTGTTCGATGTGGATGGGGTGCTAATCCACGGGTATCACACGAAGCCTGAACTTCAGCATTGTTGGGATGAGGATTTGACGGCTGATTTCGGCATCGATCGAGAGGCGTTCAAAAGTCAGTTTATCTTTGGTCCTTTTGTGGAACAGGTATTGATCGGGCAGCGCGACTTGGCCGATGCCCTGGCCGAATGCCTCCCCCGTTTGGGTTATCACGGCCCTGTACAGGATCTGATTGATTATTGGATGGTCCGTGATGCCCAGGTGAATCAGCCACTGCTGGAACAGGTGAAACGGCTGGCTGCTTACCCCGATGTGCGCTTATGCGTGGCCACAAACCAGGAGCATGTGCGGGCGCGCTATTTGATGGAGCAGGTGGGCTTTAACCGCTATTTCGCGGATATCTTTTACGCCGCGCGTCTGGGCGCCTTAAAACCTGATCCATTGTTTTTTCAAAGGGTTGAAGCGTTAAACCCAGTACCGCGCGATCAGGTAATCTTTTTTGACGATAGCCAAGCCGTGGTGG
>JBCCBF010000205.1:0-5224 GCA_039814445.1 Pseudomonadota bacterium | reverse complement strand
CGTCAAGGTAGGCCAAAGCACCCCTTGTCGGGTTAACCCCAGAAAAACCTGTTCGACTTGGAAGACGAGGCTGTTTAAACACGCCTCCAGCAATTCCCGGGTGTTCCAGTTAACAATAATAATCGATAAATCCGTCATCGACGCGGCCCACCCATTACGGGCGCTGCCACACCGCGCAGCTGATTAGGCACCGTGGCCATCCATGCCCCGCTACCGATCAGAAAGAAAAACAGCACAAAAATCGCGTTCCAGAAATGCACGGTAATGCCCACCACGGTTAAGCTGATCATGGTGATGGCCCAGGCCAGGCGACAATGCTGGAAGGCAGGGTCATCATTTTTACGCCTGGCCATGGCCCAGAGTAACGCACCGATGGCCGCCAATAGCAAAAACAAGGCGGGCAAGCCAAAACGCATGGCGGTCAACAACCAGAAATTATCCACCGAGCTGCTCATCCAAGCTGGTCTGATCCAATCGGCCATACCGATCCCGATGATCGGGTGGCGGGCGATCTCATCGGTGCCGAAATTCCAGATCAAGACACGATTATAGGCACTGCCTTGGCTGAAGGTCAGGTATTGCACGAAGATCAAAAACGGATTGCGGTTCGACAGCATGTCTATCGCCACATACACAAAAGCCACCCCACCCATGAGAATATGCCAGCGGCCACGAATGGACCGGGTGACATATTCCCAAGCCAATAACGCACCCTGGGCGGCAAAGGCGACAATCGGGCCGCCTGATACCGACATCAGGGTAGCAATACCCACCAGCACCGCCCGCCGGATATTGCCCAAGCTAATCTTGCCGAGGCCTAACACCATAATCGCCCCGCCCAACGCTGAGGCGCAAAATACCCCCATAAGGATCGGGTGCTCAAAAGGCCCAAAAGCGCGTTCCAACCCCAGGCGCTGATCCATAAAACCGGGGGACGGCCCGCCGAGGACCGCACTGGCTAATTCACGGGTGAAATGAATGCCAGTGACGGCTTCTGGTATGACCACAACGGCCAAGCCCAGGATCAGCAGCAAATGCAGTTTCACCATGGCCTGGTAATCAACGGCGTTACGGATATAGACCCGGGCGAGCAAATAAGCGCCGGTTGCTTCCAGCCCGTAGATACCGCCGGTTTCCAGGCCCGTAATGATCCCACCATATTTAAACAGCGATATCAGCACCCAACCGCAATGGGCAAAAATCAACCAATCTGTCGCTATCAGCCGCCCACAACGGCCACTCATCAGCCGAGCCGCGGCCATCAGGATGCCGATCATCAACAACAAGCGGTAAGGCGATAAGCGCAGGCCACCCAGATTGACTGACGTCTCAGGCGGCATCAACAACAGCACCATGAACAGCGATATGGGCCAGGCCAGATGCCGGAATGGGTTACGGACCCTCTGGGTTTTGGGGTGGCGAATCTCTGGCTTCAAGCCACCGCGTATATCGCCAATATATTCATCCACCGGCACGGTCGGTGCCGATGATGCGTTTGCTGAGGGTGATCCTGATACCGGTTTTGTGGGGGTATTAAGCATAATCAGACCGCCAACCCTGGTTGCGCGCGGCGTCTGTGTTGCAAGCAAAGTAACAGATATACCCCCATCGCCATGCCTTAAGCCGCAGCTTCCAATGCGTGGGTACGGATGGCTTGGTGCAGGTCATAAGCCTGGGCGCACCAGCGGTTGTGCATAGCCTCGGCGGCTTGCTGTAACACGGGCCGATGCTGCTCCCGGTTGGCGTAGCTATTCATAAGGATATCAAGCGCTTGGGGCATGGTGGTGTGTCGCATATCGGCACAATGGTCCTCAGACTTAAAATCCTGGAATATCCCTTCGGCCTTTAAGCTATAGGCCAAGGTCGCCGTGGGCACAGCCGACGACAAGCCCGCAATGGTAGCATGCAGACGGGTGCCACAGAACCAATCAAGCTGGCTGATCAACCATTTCAGTTCCTGCGCATCATTCACGCCATGGGCCACCGCCACGCGCTTTTGATCCCCGGGGGCAATCGAGGTGAATAATTGCTGGCACGCACGGATGTCTGATTCAGCGGTGTTGGGATCTGTCACCACATGGGGGATCAGCAAGATATTGCAGTCCGTATCGCTAAGCAGATGATTGATAAAGGCTTTAACCGTGGCGATGTAATCGAGGTTCAAGCCAAAATCACCCCGAGCCTGTTCCGGGCTATTGGCGATCAGCCCGCTCACATTAATGCCCACACAAGCGGGCGTGTCGGACACCAACCAAACAAGCCAGGCTGGCGGGTCGGGTAAGCGCGGGGCTTTTGGCGTCATGCCTAGGGCCATATCAACCCCTAATAGATGGCGGTCAGCGTCAAAATCATCCGCAAGCAGGTCACGCAACCGACCAAAGCTTTGACGATCACGAGCCCAGACCCGATCAGCATACAAGGTCACATCACGGGCAGCGGCACGACAGGATGGGTCATGAAACGGCCCATAGGTTTGGGGCAGCAAGATAAGCCGCTTGTTATGCCGCTGAGCCAAGCGTTTAGGCTGCATCACATAATCAAAGCGATGAGCCCCATACAGATCAGCAAAACTATCGCCGCCGGACAGATCGAGCATCGTGCCCAGACCGGCGATGGCCTCCGATATCTCGGTCGCAAATGGTTTTAAATTTAAGCCCAAGGCGATGCGCCGGTAATGTTCGGGCCGCCAGACCCTTTTGCCCCAAGACGCACCAACACGGGCAAGCTGAAGACTATTATCCGGGTTCACGGCCCCATCTGGCCCAGGCGCAGCAACCTGTCCGCCATCAGCGCTCTGCCCCCCGTTAGCTCCCTGCCCCACGCCATTGACACTCATCTGGGCGGCGGGAAAAGGGCGGATGCCGCGGCCATGATCAAAAACAAACAAATGATCACCGGCCAAATGATCACTGGCAAGATTATCACCGGCCGTGTCCAGGCCGTGATGGGCCGCGCCCGCGCGCAGAGCGGCGATCGTGCCATAGCACAAAGCGCTCACGCCCTGATTGCCCGTATCTGGCGCCGCGCCAAATAGCCCGATTTGATGTGCCCTACCTCTCATGCGCCTCTACACGCAAAGCTAATGCCACCATTAGGGCGCGCCTCAAAAAACATAAGCAATTGTTTTATAATAAGAATTTATTCTACGGATCTGGACCGTACGATAAGTATTCGCAAGCTGCACCAGCCCAACTTGCAAATTGCAACACAAGACCGATGCATTTTGCAAATTCTTTTAATATGAGCCATGCCATTAGGCTCAAGCCATTGAAATAAAATAGCTTATTATCACCCCACAATTTGGCAGGGTTCTTGCTGCATAATGGGCGATGAGGACATGCAGACGTGATCTGTATGAAATTGGGGGACATAAACGGCATATGACCGTTGTTTTTGAGGACATCAATAGCCGGGCAAGTGAGCTGGTCAGCGATACAAAGCTAACCGCCATGGCTGGTGGCGTGCGCTTCCAACAACAAACCTGGACCAGTACCATCTGGTCATGGCTGCAACGGGGCTTGGCCTTCAGCGCCTTGGTGGCGTTGCTTCCGGTTTTTGCCATTCTGTTTGTCGCGGTGAAATTGACCTCACCGGGCCCGTTTCTATACCGCCAAAAGCGGTTCGGCCAGTTTGGCATTCCCTTTGACACCTTGAAAATTCGCACCATGACCATGGGGGCTGATCAAGACCGCTCACGAGCCATTTATGTCAAAGCCTGTGACCCGACGATTACCCGCATTGGCCGCTTACTGCGCGATCTGAAACTCGATGAATTGCCGCAATTATGGAATGTGGTGCGCGGCGATATGGTGCTTGTGGGCCCTCGCCCCATCGCACCAGCCTTGCAAGAGGAATTAGAAGCGAAGATCCCTCATTTTGAAGACCGGCTGCTGGTGCATCCCGGCCTGACCAGCTTGGCGCAAATTTGCATCATTCGTAACCGGGAAGGCGACGGTGTTCTGAAAGATTGGCAAATGCGGTTCGAAGCTGAGATGCATTACATTGCCAATCGTTCTTTTATTTATGATGTGATCATCATCGGTCTGACCATGATTTACCTGATCCAACGTTTCTTCTCCGAAACTGTGATCAACCGTATTGGGCGCGCCTTTAAAATCTCCGCGGCAACCGCGTGCTGTCTCATTTTGGCCGGTTGCCTGGGGTATGGCGGCAGCGTGGATAGTGAAGGCCCCATCACGCGGCTGACCGTTACCAATGATGGGCCGGTGATCCAGGAAGCATCCCTGGCCAATGTAGAACGCGAGAAAATCACCATCCCGGCCCTAACCGCGGGGGAACCAGAACCCGGCTACCGGGTGGGCCCGGGTGATACCTTGGCGATCAATATATTCGATGAGCCAGGGCTGAATGAGTTGCTGCTGCGGGTTAATACCGACGGCATCATTCAGATGCCGATCTTGGAGAGCTTCAAGGTGTCGGGCCTCACAGAAATCGAAGTACGTGATGCCTTAAAAGAAGCCTTTAGCAACCGATTCAATGACCCATGGGTGATTGTGCAAATCGCCCAATATCGAAGTCAGCCCATCTATCTTTTGGGAGAATTTAATGATCCCGGGGTGCAGTATCTAGATGGCCCCACCAATATCATCCAAGCGATCGGTGATGCGAATGGGTTAAAAGAGACCGCCTTCCTCAAGGCGGCTCAAGTGCGTCGGGAGGGTGATGTTCTGCCCATCGACATGGAAGCCATTCTGCGTGAAGGCGCCGATGATCAGAATATCTGGCTCCAGCCTGGTGACACGGTGTTCGTGCCCAATATTGCAGAACGCGAAGCGTATATCCTGGGCGCGGTACAACGCCCGGGCGCGGTATCGCTGGCGACCAAATCCATGACCCTGCTCCAGGCTATCACCGAGGCAGGCGGCCCATTGAATGCGTCGGCTCAAATGTCGGATGTGCGGATTATTCGGGCAAACTCACCGCTTGAGGGTGAATTGCTTGTGGTGGATGTGAACCACATCCTCAGCGGTCGGATGCTGGACATCCCCTTACAATCGGATGATGTGGTGTTCATTCCGCAAAACGCCATTGGCGACTGGAATGATGTGGTGGCGGCGATCTCACCATCCCTGCAATTGGTTGGTGCCACCCTACAGCCCTTCGTTCAAATTCGCTTCCTGGTGGATGAGTAAATGATCGGCCGTTCCGCCCATGTGAAGACTGTTATGCGGGCCGTGGTGGCCCGGAGATTTATGGCGCGAGG
>JBCCBF010000031.1:0-15010 GCA_039814445.1 Pseudomonadota bacterium | reverse complement strand
TGGCCGCGGCGAATAAGGCCGCAACCCAGTGGCCTCTAGAGGGTATGAAAACCGACCAACCTTTGGTTGAACAACCGCGACAGCCCGACAATGCCGCACAGCCAGTGACGCGCGATGCCGCAACAAAAAACGCGGATCATAGCGGCGCTGATCATGGTAGCCATGATCACAGTAGCAATGATCATGGCACTGATAAGAAGCAGGCCTCCTTGTTATGAGTGCGGTGACTGATCAAAACCCAGAGCCCAATATCGCGGGCGTGCCTGATGCAGGTTCCCCGGATGACCCAGCACCCAAATCAGATGCCGAGGCCGCAAAAGCGCTTGAGGATGAACACGGGCTAGGCGATAAAATGCCGTTATCAGCGCATTTAGCTGAGCTGAGAACACGTCTTCTTTACAGTGTATTAGCCTTGTTTCTTGGGTTTTTCGCCTGCTTTTATTTCGCCGGCGATATCTTCAACTTCCTGGTGGCCCCTCTGGCTGATATGTGGGCTGATCAACCCGAACGCCGGCTGATCTTTACCGCACTCCACGAGAAGTTTTTCACGGAGATCAAAGTAGCCTTTTTTGCGGCCGCTTGTCTGGCGTTCCCGATCATCGCCTCACAATTTTGGCTGTTTATCGCCCCCGGCCTTTATAAGGATGAAAAACGTGCCTTTTTGCCATTTCTCATGGCCACGCCTGTGCTGTTTACCGCCGGTGCGGCCAGCGTTTATTACGGGGTTATACCCGTGGCTTGGGAGTTCTTTGCCGGTTTTGAACAAGCCAATAGCGACGGCCAGTTGGCCATCCAGCTGGAGCCCAAGGTGAATGAGTATCTATCGCTGATTATGCAATTGATATTCGCCTTTGGCCTCGCCTTCCAACTGCCTGTTTTGCTGACACTTTTAGCCCGTGTTGGGATTATTTCGAGCGATTGGCTTAAAACCAAACGGCGCTATGCAATCGTGGTGGCGTTTGTGGCCGCGGCGGTGCTGACCCCACCGGATCCCTTAAGCCAGATCGGCCTCGCGGTACCGATCATTGTCCTCTATGAGGTGTCCATATGGTTGGCCGTCCTGATGGAGCGTAAACGCAAGCAGAAAGCCGACACCGATGATTGGGATGATGAAGCCGATGGTACGGCGCCAGCCTGATTACCAGCTTGGTTAAATGATCGCCTTGTCGGACCGGCTATTTGTTCACCAAGGTGACGTGAGCATGTCACAGATCTGCTCTTCCTCAGGCTCACACTAAACAACCTGGCGATACGCCCCGCATCGGCCTATAACAAGACGCCTGCATCGGCCAGCCCATGGCCTATGACTTCGCTTGTGACTTCGTTAGCTATCGATAAACATTATGCTTGACCTGAAAATGATCCGGGAGCAGCCGGAAACCTTTGACCACGGCCTAAAACGACGAGGGCTCGACCCCTTATCAGGCCAAATAATGGCCCTGGATGCTGAGCGGCGATCGGCCCAAACCGACCTGCAATCCTTGCAACAAGAGCGCAACCAAGCCTCCAAACAGATTGGTGAGGCCAAACGCAAGGGCGAGGATGCCAGCGATGCTATGGCCCAGGTCGCGGCCCTCAAGGAAAAGATGCAGGCTTTGACCGATCGTGAAGCGGCGATTGGTGAGGAGCTGAACGCCATTCTCCATGCCATTCCCAATCTGCCTGCTGATGACGTGCCCGATGGTGCTGATGAGAGCCAGAATAAAGAGCTGAGCAAAAACGGTGAGCCGCGCCGGGAGAATTCCTTAAAAGACCACGTGGATCTGGGCGAAGCGCTGGGCCAAATCGATTTCGCTGCGGCGGCGAAGCTATCGGGTGCGCGGTTTGTGCTCTTGCGCGGTCAGATTGCCAAGCTTGAGCGGGCTTTGGGCCAGTTTATGATCGATTTGCACACGACCGAGCATGGCTATCACGAAACCAATGTGCCGTATCTGGTGCGTAGCCCCGCCTTGTTCGGCACCGGCCAATTGCCAAAGTTTTCTGAGGATTTATTCCATACCGATGGCGATCATTGGTTGATACCAACCGCCGAGGTGCCACTGACCAATCTAGCGGCCGACCAAATCCTCAACGAAGATGAATTACCATTGCGTTTCACAGCCTTAACGCCATGTTTTCGCTCTGAGGCGGGTTCCGCTGGCCGTGACACACGCGGGATGTTACGCCAGCACCAATTCAGCAAAGTGGAGCTGGTCAGCATCACCACGCCCGAGCACAGTGACGCCGAGCATGAGCGCATGTTGGGCTGTGCCGAAACCGTCTTACAACGCTTAGAGCTGCCTTATCGTGTCGTGTCATTATGCACGGGCGATTTGGGTTTCGCCGCGCGCAAGACCTATGACATTGAGGTCTGGTTACCCGGGCAGAATGCGTATCGTGAGATTTCAAGTTGCTCGAATTGTGGCGATTTCCAAGCCCTGCGCATGAAGGCGCGTTATCGGCCACCGGAAACCAAAGCTACCCGGGCTGTGCACACGTTGAATGGGTCAGGCGTCGCGGTTGGCCGGGCGCTGATCGCGGTGATCGAAAATCACCAACAGGCCGATGGCAGCATTAAAATCCCAGCGGCACTGCAACCCTATATGGGTGGGCTGACGCAGATTGAAGCACCCAAAGACGCTTCTTAACCCGTTTAGTTATTTGGCTATTTCATAGTAGATCATATCTGAGGGCAGGGTCTTTCATGACAGCATTTCCCATCGCTTATAATAACGGCCGGTCACCACGCATTTTGGTGACTAATGATGACGGTATTGAAGCAGAGGGGCTCGCGTGTTTGGCCCGAGTGGCCAGCGCTTTGAGCGATGATGTTTGGATCTGCGCCCCGGCCAATGAAGCATCAGGGGTTGGTCACGCGATTACCCTGCATCGTCCTTTACGGATCCGGCATCTGGAGGCCCAACGCTACACGGTGGACGGGACCCCGACCGATTGTGTCCTTTTGGCGATCAATGATCTGTTGTCTGACCGAAAGCCGGATCTAGTCTTGAGTGGCGTTAATCATGGCAGCAATATTGGGGATGACGTGACCTATTCGGGGACCATTGGGGCGGCAATGGAAGCAACACTACTCGGCGTGCCGGCGGTAGCGGTAAGCTTAGAGATCAATGATCAAGACCCACGCTGGGATACCGTGGAACATCACGCCCCCGGTGTTATCGCCGCCATGGTCAATAATCCATGGCCAGCGGCCACCCTCTATAACCTCAACTTCCCTGACCAACGCCCCGATGCTGTTAAACCGTTGCGGGTGGTGCCCCATGGCACCCGTAAGCTTGGGGATGACATCAGCCACCACCGGGATCCACGGGGACGCAGCTATACCTGGATTGGCCCCGCGCGACGGCACGCGGTGGAGAGCGGGCAAGACACTGATGTCAGCGCAATACATGAGGGGCATATGACCGTGACCCCCATCGCCTTGGATTTGACTAATTATACCGCGATGAGGGGGCTGGAAGAGCGTCTTGCTCAGCCAGCAGCAGAGGCCGCAGTCCTATGATCCAAGAAGCGCGGAAAATTCGTCTTATCATGGCGTTACGCCGCGCTGGTGTGACAGAAACCCATGTGTTGTCGGCCATTGAGCGGGTGCCACGGGATGTGTTTTTGCCGCCGCTATTCCTGGACCAGGCCTATGATGATGTGGCGTTGCCCATCGGTTTGGGGCAAACCATCAGCCAGCCTAGCGTGGTGGGCTATATGACCCAACAGCTGGCGTTAAATGACCGCCATAAGGTGCTGGAGATCGGCACCGGGTCTGGGTATCAAGCCGCGATCTTATCGCGTCTGTGCCGCCGGCTCTATACCATTGAAATTCATAAAGAATTGCTGCGCGAAGCGGAGAATCGCTTTAACACGCTCAAGCTGTATAACATCACCACGAAATGCGGTGATGGGGCCCAGGGCTGGGACGCGCAAGCGCCGTTTGACCGGATCATTCTCACCTGTGCTGCCATGACAGAGCCACCACGGCAGCTCTTAGATCAATTGGCTGTGGGCGGGATTATCATCTTACCGTTAACGGACCCGGATGGTGAGCAATTCCTTTATAAATTAACGCGCACTGAAACCGATTATGATGGTGAGCAGCTGTGGCCGGTGAAGTTTGTCCCCTTATTGCCAAAACCAGCCCCAGTTTCCAGCGTGCCGCGCCAACGTACCGTGCCTATGGATGCCGTCGACACCCCCCATCATGGTAGCCAATCACGTGCCTATTAATCGCCGGTTTGCCATAAAGAACAATAGGCTAAGCCTATGTATTGCGATGGTGGCTTTGCTTGTTGCATGCGGGCAGCCCCGTCAAGAGGGACCAGCGCCGGTGTTGCTGGCCGGGCTTGATGTGAACCCCGGGGCCGGGGTGGTGAATGTGGCGCCGGGCGATACGGTCTATGCCATTGCAAAACGCTATAATTTACCCATGGCTGATCTTATTGCGCTCAATGGGTTATTGCCGCCTTTTGAATTGGCGGTGGGTGAGCGCGTAAGGCTTCCAGCCCCACGGAACTACACCATCCAACCCGGTGACAGTTTGTTTACCGTGGCCCAATCCTTCGCCGTGGATCAAAGCCAAGTGGCGCGGCTTAATGGATTATCAGCACCGTTTGAGCTGACCCCTGGTCGCCAACTGCGCTTACCATCACCGATACCGCGCCAAACTGCCCCGTCGATCCGCCCGGCACCCATAACGCCCGTGAGCGTTGAGACGACAACCCCCTCGACGATCTCGCAATCCCCTGGCACGGTCGATCAAGATCGCGTGCCATTAAATCCACGCACTGTGGAGCGGCCAATTGGTTGGGCACCGGTGCCAGAACGCAAACCAGGGCAGGCTGTCATGGCCCCATCCGTGCCAGGCAGCGTGGTCGCGCAACCAAGCCCTGCCGCTTCATCGCAGACGCAAACCACCGCTAATGTGCCGTTGCCCAGTGCCAGACCCGATCGCACGGTGCCCGTGCCGTCCACAACGATACCGAGCCCGCCGCCTTTAGCACCGCCAGCGCCACCGGTAGCGGCGCCATCTGTTATCACGCCCCCAGCGCCATCCGCTGAACCACCACCGGTCGCCGTCCAACCAGCGCCACCACGGCGGGAGACAGCACGCTTATCGGCCCCACCGCCACGTACCGGGCAATTTCAATGGCCTTTGGTAGGTCGGTTAGTGTCGGGCTATGGCCCAAAAGCTGGCGGGCTCCATAATGATGGTATCAATTTGGCGGCCCCAAAAGGCACGCCGGTACGGGCTGCCGAACGCGGCGTGGTCGCCTATGCCGGTAATGAGTTACGCGGCTTCGGTAACCTGTTGTTGATCCGCCATGCCGATGGTTGGATGACGGCCTATGCCCATTTGGACCGTATGCTCACGGTGAGGGGGGAGGTGGTCCAGCCTGGCTCGACCATTGGCACCGTCGGTAGCACCGGTAATGTGTCCTCACCCCAGCTGCATTTTGAGATTAGACGCGGATCACAAGCCCTTGATCCCATGCTGTATTTACCGCGTCAGACCAGCGCCCTGCCTTGATGGTAAAGGCCAGAATGTGTGGCCGCGTCTTATAAGCTTTTGCCCAAAGCCCCGGCCCGCTGTTGGATGAATTGCCAGGCAACCCGTCCCGAACGCGCGCCCCGGGTCACGGACCACGCTTCGGCGGCCGGTATTAAATCGGCGTCGTCGGGATCGAGGTCATAGGTGGTGGCATAATTCTGCACCATGGCGCGGTAGGTGGGCTGATCGCAATTGTGAAAGCCCAGCCACAAACCAAACCGGTCCGACAAAGACACGCTTTCATCCACCGCTTCGCCCGGATTAATCGCGGAGGACGCCTCGTTCTCAATCATATCCCGGGGCATCAAATGGCGGCGGTTTGAGGTGGCATAGAACAAAACATGGTCTGGCCGCCCTTCAATGCCACCTTCAAGGATTGCCTTCAAGCTTTTGTAGCTGCTTTCATTTTTATCAAAACTTAAATCGTCACAATAGATAAGGAAGCGCCGTGGTTGCGGCCGGATGAGGTGTAATAAATCGGGTAGGGCGGCGAGATCTTCGCGGTGAATTTCGATTAGCACCAGGGGCCCATAGGCCAAGTCATCAGCCTCGTTCACTGCCTGATGAACCGCTTTTACCAGTGAACTTTTGCCCGTGCCGCGGGCGCCCCATAGCAAGGCATTATTAGCGGCATAGCCTTGGGCGAATTGTTTGGTGTTGGCCAACAGGGTATCGCGCTGTTGTTCAATCCCAAGCAGTAGCGCCAGTGACAGGCTGGCGATCTGTGGCACCGGGCGCAGTGATTGGGTCTGGGGCTGCCAGACAAAGGCATCAGCCTTGGTCAAATCTTCGGGCAATAAGGGCTTGGGCGGCGGTGGGGCCAGGCGATCAAGGGCGGTGGCAATGCGGTTTGCCCGCTCTAATAATGGTATCCAGGGATCAGACATGGCTTAGCACGACAGTGAGAAACAGCAAGGGCTGATATCGGTATCGGATCGTGTTGCCCTTGCCAAATAGTAATCACAGATTGTCGACCAGGGTCGGTTGCATTTGCATCCCGCGCTAGGACCAGTATAGTCCCGGCCAACATGGATGTGTTAAGGCGTCTTGCCGTAAAGCCACATCGATTTACCCACGTTACTCTGCCCCTTACATAGGAATATCAAGGCTATGTTGTTTTCGACTGCCTATGCCGCCGGCTCGGCTGGCGCTGCCCCTGGTTCTGGCGACGCCTTTATGATGCAAATGTTGCTGATCGGTGTGTTGTTTTTGATCTTTTGGATGCTGGTGATCCGGCCAAACCAGAAGAAAATGGCTGATCATAAGGCGATGGTTGAATCCGTTCGGCGCGGGGACAAGGTGGTTACGGCCGGTGGCTTGATCGGCACGGTGACCAAGGTCATGGATGATGACGAAGTTCAGGTCGAGATCGCTGAGAAGGTGCGGGTGAATGTGGTGCAATCAACCCTGACCCATGTGTATGTGAAGGGTGAGCCGGCCAAGGATAAAAAAGACACCGCCAAAGAGGCTGGTAAAGACACCAGCAAAGACGAAAAGAAAGACGATTAACTCGTTGTTCTAAAACGTCATTAAATAAATATCTAGCGTAAAGCCCTTTGTTACAGGGCTGAGGACAACCCCATCATGGTCCATTTTTCGACCGGTAAAATCGTGGCTATTATCTTGGCGTGTTTGCTGTTTGTGGCCTACGCCGTGCCTAATTTATTGGGCAAAGAGGCCACGGAATCTTGGCAGCAAACCGTGCCATCCTGGCTGCCGAGCCAAAAGATCAACCTTGGGCTTGATCTTCAAGGCGGTTCCTACCGTCTGCTACGGGTCGAATATAATGATGTGTTGCAAGAGCGGGTGCGCGACCTGCGTGCCGATGTGCGCCGGGCCGCTCGTTCCGAGCGGATCCGTATTGCCGGTCTCGCTACCGAAGGCATGTCGGTCGTCGTGCGCCCACGTGATGTGAGCCAAGCGCAAGAATTAATGGCCGCTGTGCGTGATTTGAACTCTGATTTCGAAGCCGCGCTGGAAGGGGGTGAGGATAACCCTTTGATCCGACTACAAATTCGTGAGTTCGCACGACAAGACATGATCGAAAGTATCATGAGCCAGGCGATTGAAGTTATTCGCCGCCGGGTTGATGCTTTAGGCACCACCGAACCGGTGATTCAGCGTCAGGGTGACGACCGGATTTTGGTGCAATTACCCGGTGAGACAGCCTTCCCACCGATCCCACGAGGGCAGCTCAGCATCCATTTAGTGTCGGTGGACGTCTCAGCATCGGAACTGGCCGCGGGCCGGTCGCCTGAAGGGACAATGATTGTTCCCTATACCGATAGCCCAGTCGGCGTGGTCGCAGCGGTTCAACGACCGATCGTACGGGGGGACAATTTAGTAGGCGCCTCCACCGGGGTGGGGCTCGCCGGTGATCCTGTGGTGAATTTCCGTTTTGACGGTGAGGGCGGTCGTAAGTTTGCCGAAGCCACCACCCAATATGTGGGCCGTCAGATGGCCATCGTGTTGGATGGTGAGGTGCTCAGCGCCCCAGTGATCCGTGAGCCGATCCTGGGCGGTGTTGGCCAGATTTCTGGTAACTTCACCGTTCAGCAATCCAGTGATCTCGCGTTGGTGCTCCGGTCTGGTGCCTTGCCGGCTGATTTGACACCGTTAGAGGAGCGCACCGTTGGCCCAAGCCTGGGGCAAGATTCCATCGAAGCGGGGCAAACCGCCTCGATTATCGCCATGGTGCTCGTGGCGATCTTTATGGTGGCGTCCTATGGCTTGTTTGGCGCCATGGCCTTGTTTGCCCTCGGTATCAATATTGCCGCCATCTTTGCCATTCTGTCGGTGTTACAAGCGACCCTAACCCTGCCGGGTATTGCTGGGATTGTGCTGACAATTGGTATGGCGGTGGACGCAAATGTGCTGATTTTCGAGCGGATCCGCGAGGAATTGCGCAATGGCCGCACCCCGATATCGGCGATTGATGCCGGTTATGGTCGTGCCTTGACCACAATTATTGATGCGAATTTGACCACGCTTATCGCTGCGGCTTGCTTGTTTATCTTTGGCGCGGGGCCGGTGCGTGGGTTCTCGGTGACACTCACGGTCGGCATTCTCACCTCCATGTTTACCGCCATTATGGTAACCCGGTTATTGGTGGTGACATGGTTGCGCAGAACCAAACCTGACACCTTGCCCTTGTGACCGTCGCATCCTCTCTCAACCCTTTGAATAAACCAACTCAACCCATTGATGGGTAAACAGAAACGGATTTTGAGCCATGAAGGGATTTGTCAGCCTATTTCCGGCGACCCCGAATATTCAGTTCATGCGGCGACGCATGGTGGGCTTTATCTTGTCAGGGCTTCTGATCGTCTTTGGCATTGGCGATTTATTCGTTCAAGGTCTCAATCTGGGTATCGATTTCCGTGGCGGTATCTTGCTTGAGATAAAAACACCCGGCCCTGCTGATTTGTCGGGCATGCGCGATCAAGTACGCGGGCTCGATTTGGGCGAGGTTAGCTTGCAAGAATTTGGCGCTGATGATGTGGTGTTGATCCGGATTCAGCGTCAAGAGGGCGATGAAGCGGCCCAGGCCGAGGCCATTGAGCGAACCACAGCGGCCCTGGGCAGTGAGATCGAAGTTCGGCGTCAGGAATTTGTCGGCCCACAGGTGGGGCGTGAACTTATTCAGGCAGGGCTTTTATCCATTGGTTTCGCGCTGTTAGGCATCCTTATTTACATTTGGTTACGGTTTGAATGGCAATTCGCCATCGCCGCTGTCATCGCCTTGTTACACGATAGTATCGCCACCGTGGCTTTGTTCTCGCTGACCCAAATGGAATTTAACCTGTCCACTGTCGCGGCGGTGTTGATGATCGCGGGTTACTCGATCAACGATACCGTGGTGGTGTTTGACCGCATGCGTGAGAACTTGCGTAAATATAAGCGTGAAAGCTTGATCACCATCATCAATCGCTCGTTGAACGAAACCCTGACCCGTACCTTGCTCACCAGTGGTACGACCTTGATCGCTCTGTTGGCCCTGTGGCTGTTTGGCGGTGAGGTGATCCGTGGTTTCACCATCGCGTTGATATGGGGCATCGTGGTCGGTACTTACTCCTCGATTTTCATCGCAGCACCGATCCTTATCTTCTTGAATTTGCGGCCAGAACAGCTTGACCGTGTGAGCGGCGATCCCAATGATCAGGCATCGGTTCGGTCGTCATAACCATGGATGTGACGCCACTGATCCCCAGCGATCGCAAGGTCATCACGGGTTATGGGCCCGGGATCATCCGGGTTAATGATGAAGCTTTCCAAGACCCGGTGGTGGTCTGGCCAACCCAGACGGCCCCCTGGGCTGTGGGAGATCCCCAAGCGCTCACCGAAACGGATTTCCAGTTTCTGACTGACACGGCCATGGATGAGCCTTTGGAAGTGCTGTTGATCGGTACCGGCGCCCGTATGCAATTCATACCGCCAGCCCTGCGGGAGGCGATCCGAAAGCTAGGGCCTGTGGCTGATATCATGGATACGGGGGCGGCTTGCCGCACCTATAATGTGCTGCTGGCTGAGGGTCGTCCCATTGCCGCGGCCTTGTTGCCGGTGGTGAACGATAGCTGATCCACGTCAGTGATCAGCCGCCATTGAGGCGTAAAAAGCCTGGTAAACAGATGCTTACCAGGCTTTTCTTTTGCACTTTTTCGTGTCGCTATCGCGCTGTCTTAGGCCTTTTCAAACAACTCGGTCACATATTCCCAATTGACCAAATTATCGAAGAACGCTTCCAGATATTTTGGCCGGGCGTTGCGGTAATCGATGTAATAGGAGTGTTCCCACACATCACAGCCAAGCAAGGCGGTTTTACCGTGGGCTGGTGGGTTTTCACCGTTGAGGCTGTTCATCACGGCGAGTTTGCCGCCATCTTGCACAAGCCAGACCCAGCCACTACCAAATTGGCCAACGCCCTTGGCGATAAACTCTTCGCGTAACTTGGCGACAGACCCGAAATCTTCGTTGATCTTCGCCTCTAAATTGCCAGGGATCGCACCGCCGCCATTCGGTTTCATCCAATGCCAGAAATGATTATGGTTCCAATGCTGGCTGACCTGGTTGAACAATCCTTGATGCTCGGGTTTGCCGAACGAGCCAGTGACGGCTTCTTCCAGGCTTTTACCTTCCCATGGGGTGCCTTTGACCAGGTCATTGCCTTTGTCCACATAGGCCTTGTGGTGCTTGTCATGGTGAAACTCTAGGGTTTCACGGGACATGTAAGGGGCTAATGCCTCGTAATCATAGGGCAGATCGGGCAGTTCATAGCTCATGATGGGCCTCTTTATACGTCTGAGTGTCCGCGGCAGAACACCGCGTTATCGGAAAAACGGAAAGGATCGGCTAGAACATAGCCAGCCGGTTGCTGTCTTGACATAACAATCCTGCGCCCGATGTGAAGAGCCAGCCATAAGAAATCCACGTAAAATCAGCATTATGATCTCTCAACCCCAGCTTTTGCCGCAACATCTAGCAGCCATCACCGCAAACATACTGAATTTACGCTCTTCACGGACGCGACAAGGCCACGAGCAAGGCCCAAGCCAAGGCCAAGAGGAAAGACCAGGGCCGGGAGCGGACACCGCGCGATGAGCGATTTGGCGTTATCATATCCCGGTCAGATGGCGAAAACCCATGATCCGGATCGCTTCTTAGCCACGATGTTTGCGCCTGCCGCCCATCGTGAAGGCTTATGGGTGTTACTCGCGGTAAATTACGAGATTGCCAAAACGCGCGATACGGTCAGCGATCCGATGATCGGGCAAATCCGTTTACAATGGTGGCGTGAAGCGATTGACGAGGCCTATGCTGGCACCCCAAAGCAGCACCAGCTTGTTGAACCCCTGGCCGCGCTGTTGCCGCGCTACGGGTGGTCGCAACAACAGTTTGATCGGCTCATCGATACTCGCGAAGCTGATTTACAGGGGGAGAGCCCGGCCGATTTAGCCGCCCTTGAAGCCTATGCATGCGATAGTAGCTATCCGCTGATTTTCTTGATGGCTCAAACCCTTGGCGTCGATATCGGAGAGGGAAATCAGGTGAGTGAGGCGTTGTCATATTTGGCGACGGCCTATGCCATTGCCGGGATCCTCAGGGCGATGGCGTTTACCTTGAACGAACGATACGTGCCGTTGCCACAAGATATGATGGCCGCCCATGGCACCAGCGCCAGCAGGATTGCTGATTTTCCCCATGACGACCAACTGCGCCCGTTAATCAAGCGGGTTGCCGAGAACGCTGAATCCCATTTGCAACAAGCGCGGGCCATGCGCCAATACATACCGCGGTCTCTACGACCCTTGTGTTTGCTGGGCGTCAGCGTGCAACAGACGCTGAACCGATTGCAGGCCCGTGATTATGACGTGCTTGACCAGGATGTGGTGGCCGCAAGCCCATTACAGCCCTTAGCGTATTATTGGGCCAATCTGACGGGGCGTTGGTAATCGCCTAGGGCCTTAGTGGGTTAGGTTTAGGCCGCCTGGGTGTGCTGTGCCTTGGTTTGCCAATCAGCAAGCGCTGTTAATGCCCTGTCCGACATAGCCTTTTTCCGGTCTTTCCCCTTCAACTTTCGAGGCTTCTTGCCGGGCGCGGGCGCGACCAAAGCGGGCTGTGGGAACAGGCCGAAATTGATATTCATAGGCTGGAAGGTATCGCTTTCAGCGCCGCCCGTTATATGGCCGATCAAAGCACCAAAGGCTGTGGTATTCGGCGGGACCTCAAAGACCTGACCCAACCGCTCTGCTGCTGCCATGCGACCCGCCATAAGCCCCACAGCCGCGCTTTCCACATACCCTTCGCAACCGGTGATCTGCCCGGCAAAGCGAAGCCGCTTCATCGCCTTCATACGCAGCTGTTCATCAAGCAGTTTTGGGCTGTTAATGAAGGTGTTACGATGAATACCTCCTAGGCGGGCGAACTCGGCATGCTCCAGCCCCGGGATTTGTTGGAATACCTCTTTTTGCGCGCTGTATTTCAGCTTGGTTTGGAAGCCGACCATATTATAGAGCGTGCCTAGCTTGTTATCCTGGCGCAGCTGAACCACAGCATGGGCGCGTTCATCCCGGTGGGGATTGGTCAAGCCGACGGGCTTCATGGGGCCAAAGCGCAGGGTATCAATGCCCCGTTCGGCCATGACTTCGATGGGTAAGCAGCCTTCAAAATAGGGTGTATTCGCTTCCCATTCTTTAAATTCTGTCTTGGGAGCGTCTAACAAGGCGCTGATAAAATTAGCATATTGCGCCTCGTCCATGGCGCAATTGATATAGTCTTTACCGGTACCGCCGGGGCCTGGCTTGTCATAGCGTGATTGGAACCAGGCACGATCGAAATCAATGCTATCGGTGTGAATGATAGGGGCGATAGCATCAAAAAACGCCAGGGCATCCTCACCACTCACCTCACGGATCGCGTCCGCTAAAGCAGGCGAGGTTAGCGGGCCGGTGGCGATAATCACGCTATCCCATTCGGCGGGGGGCAGGCCCTTGACTTCCTGCCGATCGATAGTGATGAGCGGATGCCCATCGAGCACCTGACTAACCATGCTAGAGAAAGCATCACGGTCTACGGCCAGGGCGCCGCCTGCGGGTACCTTATGCTCATCGCCCGCCCGCATGATTAACGAGTTTAAGCGCCGCATTTCCTCATGCAACAAGCCCACCGCGTTGTATTCCGCATCATCAGAGCGAAATGAGTTTGAGCAGACCAGTTCGGCAAGGTTTTCAGTATGATGCGCATCGGTCTTCACCGTGGGGCGCATCTCATGCAACACAACGGGCACACCCATTTCTGCGATCTGCCAGGCGGCCTCGGAACCGGCTAAGCCACCACCAATAATATGCACGGGAGCCAGGTTGTCAGGCGTTGTCATGGGCCATCACTCTCTATCACTGTCTTGGATAAAGGCTCAATACCACGAGACCCATAGGCGGTCTATACGCTCTATTACTCGACCAGGCTCGCACTTTGTCCCAGGCTTGCCTCGGTGAGTGGGTTGAGACCATCCACTGAGAACCAAAACAGGCCGCGGGCTGGTAGCCGCTCTAAAGCTTCACCATCTGGGCCCACAAGCGCGTCTTCGGTGACCTTCCAAATCCCGCCGCCGGAACCATAAACCCGGTCCACGAACTCACTGGGTGCAAAAATTTGCCCCTCGGGTCGCCGGTATACGCGAATGGTACAGGTGAGGGGGTTTTCAACAATGATAACAACGCCTTCCTCGTCAAAGCGATGATTAACAACCGAGCGATGTTTTAGGTCGCCAAGGCGAATGGCGTCATCGCGTGCACCCATGTCGATTAACAACATGCGTTCTTTGGCGGGCAATTGCGGGTTGTTCAAATGCACCGGGTAAACGAGGCTAGGGGTACCGATATAGATGTCTTGTGCGTCAAGGCTTTCATCACTGGCACGCGGGGCTTGGGCCACATCCATCACGGTGGTTTGCGGGTAGGCAGACCGCCATGCGCTCCAGCTCGTGACGGTTGCGTTGGCCAATGGTAAGCGCTCAGATGCCCCAGCGCTGCCACCACTCACAGAACGGTTTGTACAAGGATCCCAAAGCCTTGGCGTCATGGCTTGATCCTCTGTGCTGCCATCGGTATAGAGCAACCGAGCTGACCGGTAAACCAATCCGGACCAATGCATCTCTGGGATATCGGGTGCCGCCGCCGCGCCGCGATCATACGCCACGGGAAACCCGCAGAGGGTCTCATACGCCACCGTAATAGCCCGACCGCCTAGATGGTCATTGATAATGGGGTTGAACAATAACTGCGGCAGCGGATAGGCCCGGAAGGCACCACCACTGCTAACACCCAACACTAAATCACTGGCTTTAAGGGTAAATCCTTCATTGGGCCCGACAGCTTTTGGCATGTGGCGGGCTGTGATGGCATCAACGCGGCTTCCATCCCAATAGATCGACGCTTTGGGCACTTGCGTGGTTTGCTCTGCTGGTAACACATGGCGGTATTTGCCATCCAACGCTCGCCACATGGCCACAACACCATGGGCGAGGCCGGGGGTAAGGACCAGCTGGGGTTGGCTTTCCAACCATTGGGCCCACTCAAACCAGGTAACGCCGGCATTAACCCCGCTCAATCGGCGCAAGGCTTCGGAAATTTCGGCCTCGGTCAGTTGGGTGAACTGCATGGCATGAACCAGCGGCGGGATCAACTCAGCTTGATCGCGTAACACGATGAGCCGTAAGGATTCTCGTGCTTCATCGGGGGAGGCATGGGCCACCGAATAAAGCCGACGGGCGATGGCATCTAACTCATCGAGCGAGGTGATGTCATCGAAACTTGTCCTGCTGGCATAGCCAAACTCTGGTGGCAGTGGTTTCGTTCCGGGCACCGGCACGTCACGGGAGCGTGGGGCATTGCCATGACCGGTTGGGTGCCGGAATGTCGGTGAGGTGCGTAAGGGGCGGTAAACAGTGTCTCTCGGTTTATCGCCTGGCGTGAT